>JAHEYM010000218.1:2206-6918 GCA_023251595.1 Bacteroidota bacterium | reverse complement strand
TAAACCTGATGAAGAAGCCGTAGAACAAACATCAGAAAACGGATCGAGCGTGACCGACGGGTTAGAATGCAATGTTACCGCAACGGTTGTGGTTGCAGTACATCAGTTTGTCGCAGTTCCGGTAACTGTATATGTTTGATCAGAACCAGGGTTCGCAGATACAGAAGATCCGGTTGTTCCGCTCAGTCCCGTCGAAGGGCTCCACACATAAGTCATCCCTGAATTAATCGTTGCAGTTGAAGGAGAAACCCATGCAACTCCATTTTTCAATGTACCGGTATTTCCATTTCCTGTGAGATCTGAAGTGGCTAATCCTGCACCATTATCCAATCTCCAATAACCGGCTAAATTCGATGCATTCGTTGCAACCGGAACACTCATATTTGCGAGTAAAGTTGCCCCACTTTGAGCTGCATTCCAAAGTCGTACTTCATCCATTTGACCACTAAAATAACCACTCCCGTATCTTCCAAAATATAAAGGTTGGGGAGTTGTACACGCTGCAGGAGTGCCGGTCCATGCCTGAGAATCTTTCAACACACCATCTACATATATACTTAGACCGCTGGCATTGACGGTCATTGCAACCTGATGCCAGACATTATCATTGATGACACCACCGTCAATCGCGTGAGAACCCAATCCAAAATCAAAACAATAATTTGAGTTATCAGCAAAATAAAAGGCATATACATGACCGCCACTCATAAAAATATTATATCCGTTAAAAGATCCGGCTATATATTTAGTGATGATACCATAATTCCCGGTCCCGGCATTGGATGTTTTCACCAAAGCAGAAACTGTAAGAGGATAAGCATTTAACGAAGAAGCACTCGCCACTTCAACATAATCATTCGTACCGTCGAAACTCAGATCACTGCCAGCACCTGCATATAGTGACGCAGATGACCCGCTGCAAATGGATGTGGCACTGGTTGCAGAAACGACCGGCTGACTGTTAACTGTTATCGTTGCCGAGCCACCGGTAAAACCATTTGTTCTGGTCAGGTTATTATCATCGGTTACAGATACAAGTGTATAGGTGGTGCTGACAGTTACAGGATTGGTAAATACATTGAATGCTGCACCACTCGTAACATTGGTTGCAGTGCGATTTGAAACACCGTCATTATACGTTACGCTAAATGGTCCTGTACCACTTGTGGCTGTCCAGGTTAATTGACCAGTACCTGAAGCACAGAAAGGTCCGTTGGCTGACATGCTTCCCTGTGGCAACGTCTTTTGCAAAAGTACCGATATCGTGTTGTCATCAGTATTAGCCGTTGCCAAATCGGGCTGGCCATCAGCATCTATATCTCCGATAATTACGGAATAAGGAACTGTTCCTGTTATATAATCAACTTTGGCATCGAAACTGATTGCTCCCGATGTGGATGTGTTTCGCAATACTGATACTGTGCTGGCATCATAATTACTCACAGCCAAATCGGGCTTCCCATCCCCATCTATGTCCCCCATTCTTATTGCGGTAGCGCCGGAACCGGATGTGAAATCCACTTTGGCGTCAAAACTGATGCTTCCGGATGTGGATGTATTCCGCAGTACAGATACATTGCTGCCGTTATAATTAGCCGTCGCCAAATCCGGTTTACCATCGCCGTCTAAATCTCCGATGCTTATAGAAACACAACCTGTAGCAGTGGTGAAATCCGCTTTTGTTGCAAAACTAATGGAACCTGTGGTGGAGGTATTTAGCAATACAGATACATTATTGCTGCCGGCATTAGCTGTTGCCAAATCGGGTTTTCCGTCTCCATCTATATCGCCGATAGTTACAGAACGGCCATCTGAGCCGATCGTGAAATCTGCTTTGGCAGCAAAGCTGATACTACCCAAAGTGGAAGTATTGCGCAATACAGAAACTGTATTGTCACCATTATTAACCACTGCCAAATCGGGTTTGCCATCTCCATCTAAATCACCAATGCTGACAGAAAAAGAAGGATTTGAGCCTGTGTTGAAATCCAATTTACTTGCAAAATTGATTGTCCCCACAGTAGATGTATTGAGTAATACAGACACCGTGTTGTCGCCTCCATTCGTAACGGCAATGTCCGGTTTGCCATCTCCATCAATATCCCCGATACATACTGACCAGGGACTTGAGCCGGCGGTGAAATCCGCCGTAGTTGCAAAACTCACTGTTCCGGAAGTGGAGGTATTGAGAAATACAGATACCGTGTTGCTTCCGTGATTAGCCGTTGCCAAATCAGGTTTGCCATCTCCATCTATATCGCCGATACTTATTGACCGGGGATTTGAGCCGCTTGTGAAATCCGTTTTGTCTCCAAAAGCAATAGCGCCGGATAATGTTACTATAAAAGGTTGTGCTGAATAAGCCGTTAAATTACTCGCTAAATTCGTTATCGAAAAGTATTGATAAGTAGCGCCTGCCGGTACGGTTACGGTTACACTCGTCGCGCTTGCGGCAGTTACAGTTGCCATCGTAGCCCCAAAGAATACAATATCCTGATTGGCTGTGGTATTAAAACCTGTACCTGTGATGGTTACGCTGCTGCCGACAGCGCCGCTCGCAGGGGAGAAGGAGGTAATAACAGGTTGTGCATTTGCAATAGAAAATGAAATCATTAAGAGCATGGACAGCACTATAGCTCTTAAACTGTTTTGCATCGTGGATTGTGGATTGGGGATTGTCGATCTATTCATTTTAATTAGGGTTTAAATGTCTGTAAGACTGAGATGTATAGAAATAAAGAATGACTTGTTAGCAAGAATGACTTGTTAGGGATTGAGGGGAGAATAAACACTAAAAGAGAAATCGCGGGGGGCGACTTGTCAAAATTAGGTCTGCGAAGGTCGATATAGTTTTATGATTTACAAAAATAAATATCAAATTCTCTCGTCAGGCTTGCCCGCCCTTGCCTGCCGGAGTGCAACGCACGCAAGGGCAGGCATTACCTAATTAATCTTCACGATTCGGTGAATAGTCTTCGTATTCCCTTGTACAATTTCAACAAAGTACAAACCCGGTTGCCAATGCAGAGACGCAATGCATTGCGTCTTTACATTTACGGGGAAGTTTTCGTATGTATATATATTTCTTCCTGCTAAATCATATATATTTAATTGTGCGGGCGAATCATCATCAGGCGTAAATAAGATATTAATATTTTCCGTGAAAGGATTCGGGAAGACAGAAAGAGAAACAGAATGAGAAAGAGTGTTGTCTGCCCCAACCAGAGGGGGAGAATTTAACGCATCCGGCTCAGAGCTCCGTGCAAGACTTACAGGAGTTGTAACTGTGCATACAGAACCGTAAGGACCGTAAACACCATTAATTTTTGCACGAACATACACATCGTATATAGTATTAGCAACCATTCCAGGGAAATTGGTCATCCTGAAATTTGTTGTTGCACCTTTGGTGATGGTTTGATTGTAACTAAGTCCGGTATTTACAACATTCACGTCGTAATTACTTGCACCTGCGATATAATCATAATAAAGGTTGTTCGTCATCGATAATAAAGTGATGTTGCAGTAACCCGAAGCAAGGTTTGTAGTTGTGAAAGCATTTGTTGTTATGGTGCAAACCGAACCATAGGCGCCGTAAACTCCGCTGATTTTCGGACGTACTTTCACGTCATAGGTTGTAGAATACGCGATACCGCTGAAATTAGACATTCTGAAGACAGGACTTGTTCCGACTGTGTAGGTTTGATCATAACTCAGAGACGCATTCGTTACATTAATATCGTAGTTTGTTGCACCCGTCACCGCATCGAAATAAAGGTGATCATTTAAAGCGGAAATTGTCGAATTGCAATAACCCGTTGCGAGTTGTGTCAACGGACATGCGTTCGTGGTAACTGTATATATAGTCGCATAGTTTCCATACACACCGCTCACTTTTGCCCTGACTTTCACATCGTAAGTTGTACTATACGCTATTCCCGTAAAATTGCTCATCCTGAAAACAGTCCCTGTGCCGGTAGTAAAAGTCTGATCATAACCAAGAGAAGCACTCACAACATTTACTTCATAATTGGTTGCACCCGAAATCCAGTTAAAATAGATCCGATCATTTAAACTGGTTAAAGTAATATTCTGATAGCCTGCTGCAAGGGTCGTCAACGGTACACATGCTGATGTGTAACTCACCGTCATATTCTGATTGGCAGTTGCGGTGCAGCGATTTCCATCTATATATGTATATGTAATCGGGAAAGTTCCCGGACCCGAAATCGCGGGATTAAAGTTACCGTTCGACACGCCGGTTCCCGAATAGGTTCCGTTTGAAGGGCTACCACCCCTTAGTGAAAATGAAGATCCGGTTGAACAGGCATCAGAAAAAGGATCTAAAGTAGGAGACGGATTTGTGTGCAAAGTTACATCTATAGTTGTCGATGATGTGCATCCGCCCGCATCCGTTCCGGTAACTATATATGTTTGATCTGTGCCGGGAGTAGCGGTTACTGAAGCTCCTGTTGTTGAACTCAGACCTGTAGCAGGACTCCAGGAATATGTCAGACCTGAATTAATTGCGGTAGTTGATGCGATCCAAGAGACTCCGTTTTTCAGTGCGCCCGTATTTCCGGTACCGGTATTGTCTGTTGTAGTCATTCCGGCTCCATCATCCAATCTCCAATAACCGAATAAATTGGCTTCATCTGTGAGCACAGAAACACTTTTGTTTGCAAGAAGTGTAGAAGCAGATTGCGAAGTAC
>JAHEYM010000218.1:0-2196 GCA_023251595.1 Bacteroidota bacterium | reverse complement strand
GAAGTACGCCAGAGCCTGACTTCATCCATTTCACCAGAAAGATAACCATTTGAATATTTACCAAATAACAGAGGTTCTGTAGTTGTACATGCACCCGCAGTTCCTGTCCATACACGTGAACCTTTTAATACGCCATCCACATACAGATGCGCACCTGTGGCATCCACGGTCATCGCGATCTGATGCCATACCCCATCATTAATTAAGCCCCCGTCAATCCCATGTCCCCCACCAAAATCATAACAATAATTCGATGAATTACGAAAATAATGAGCATACACATGTCCCGATGTCATAAATATATTATATCCGTTGTAGGAACCGGGTGCATATTTATTAATAATGCCATAATTACCTGTTCCGGAAGAAGTTGTTTTCACCATAGCAGAAACCGTAAGAGGATAGGCATTCAGTGACGAAGCGGAGGTTACTTCAACATAATCATTAACCCCATCAAAACTTAATGCAGATCCGGCGCCTGCAGAAAGAGTCGCAGAAGTACCACTACAAACAGATGCAGAAGTGGTTGCAGCAGTAATAACAGTTCCGCATTTATTATATTTTGCAACGGCAATATCATTGTCGCTACCGTTATATGCATCGCCTACAACAACAATCTGTCCGTTACTGGTGAGAGCAATGGCGTTACAACTCTCAGTGCGACCACTAAAATCTGTCATCACCAAACCGCCGGTCCCAAAAGTTGCATCTGTTGAACCATCTGCATTAAAACGCGAAATACTAAAGTCCCAATCGTGACCATTATAAGAAGTTCCTGCAAGATAAACTTTTCCTTCATTACTTATTTTCATCGCGTATGCCTGATCATAAGTAGAGGATAAAAGAACATATACTTTTCCATCTGAAGAAAATGTATTATCCAAACTTCCATCACTATTGTATCGTGCCATAATAAATTCCTCGTAACCAAAACCGCCGACAACGATTTTATCATCAGTCTGAATAGAAACTGCATAACCCCAGTCGTACCCGATGCTAACTGTTGTGGTCAATTTTCCATCGCCATCAAATGTGTTATCCAACGAACCATCGCTGTTATAACGGACAACACCAAAACGACCTGAACCATTGTCTTCACTCGTACCTGCGACCACAATTTTTCCATCGCTCTGTAAGGCAACTGAGTTCGCTATATCATCGTATGAATCAATCGCGGTGATCACTTTTCCATCCGTATCGAAACTAATATCAAGTGAACCATCCGTGTTGTATCTTGCAACACAATATTTATTTGTTCCGCCATCTCTTCCATAGCCGGCGACAACAATTTTGTCATTACTTTGAATCACCACAGACGTAGCATAGTCTTGATCACCAGAGAAATCGGTGGTAACGATTCCCGATCCATCGAATGAATAATCTATAGAACCATCAGACTCCAATCTGATAATTAAAAAATCAGCATCAGAATTCGCGTCGGTCATTCCCACTACAATGATTTTCCCATCGCTCTGAACCGCTATCCCGTTCGCCCATTCAAAGCTATTATTAACGTCGATGGTGACTAGTCCACCATAACCAAAAGTCGCGTCATACGAACCGTTTGTATTGTACCGAATCACGATTACATCATCATCCCATCCGTTATAACTTGAGCCTGCTACCAGAATTTTGCCATCAGGCTGTACCGCAACAGCGTAACCAATATCCTGACCCCCATAATCAAAAGTGGTTCGTCCATCAGTCGAGAAACTGAGGTCGGGTGTGCCCGGTTGTGCTTCAACAGAAAAAGTGGAGAACAATCCAAAACATGAAACTGTGATGAATAAAGATAGCTTATTGAGCATACGGGTGAGGGATTGAAGTTAAACGAATTGCAAATGTAGAAATTCTGTATCTGCGGACAAAATCGGATTAACCATAATTCAGGGACGATAGTCTCAAAGAAATCTCAAAATAGAATTCTTATATAGAATTCTTATATAAAAAGAAAAGGGCACGAATCTTTGCACCCTCTTCACAGTAAACAGTACACAGTAAACAGTAAACAGTTAACTGTTAACTGTTAATTGTTAATTGTTAATTGTTAATTGTTAATTGTTAATTGTTAATTTATCTTCACGATTCTCTGAATAGTTTTAGTATTCCCCTGCACTATTTCAACAAAGTATGAACCTTGTTGCAAATATAGAGACGCAAAGCATTGCGTCTTTACATTTATCGGGAAGTTTTCGT
>JAHEYM010000217.1 GCA_023251595.1 Bacteroidota bacterium | reverse complement strand
CTGTTTTCCAGAGAACCGGCACAATGACCAGATAAAAATCAGCTTCTATATTTGAAGATATACCAATCACCAAACCACAACCCAAACCGATGAGCGGACCTAAATAAGGGATCACGTTAAAAATGGCAGCTAAAAATCCAATTAATATTGCATTTTCCTGACCCAAAATAACCATCCCGATGGTGACCATTGTAAATATACTTGCGACATCAATCACCAATCCGATAAAATATCTCGACAATAATTTTTTTGAAGCGCTTAGAACCACTTTCACCTTTTCGACACTCTTGTCGGGTGTGAACATCATTATAATATTATAAAATAATTTTTCATCCTTTAAAAAGAAAAAAGTAATAAATGAGATCGCAAAAAAAGCAACGAATAAATTTCCTGCAAATCCAATAACAGAAGGGAAAATATCAGTGACTTTAATTGAAGATGCGAATTTACTGAACGCGACTTTTACTTCACCCTTAACTGATTGTGAATCCTCAGAAAATATATGATATTGGTGAAGCATTTTATCCATTTTCCCGATTGGTTCCGCGAGTGCAAGACCTACTTTTTCTGTATCAATTTGAGAAATAATTTCTGCCTGATGAATAATTAAAGGTAAAATGAACGAGATAAATAATGCCATTAAACCATAAAAACCGAATAGCACGATAACAGAACTCACGGCGTCGGGCATACGTTTTTTGCGAATTTTCACCCGCTCCATCGCGTCACAAATTGGTTTCCCTATTACTGAAAGTACGACAGCAATAAGTACATATACGATGATCGTTTGCAGATACCAACAAACAAAGCCGAGGAATACAAAACCGAGAACAAAAAGAAGTGTTTTGTTTTTCATGAAGAATTTCAAGATTTCGGGATAAAGATACGGATTCTCCAAAGTAGAAAATGAAATCTACATTCGATTGAACGAAATGGCTAAATTTGCACTTCACCCGACCTGCCTCCCCACCCGACCTCCCCAAATGGGGAAGAGAGAATGGGGAGGAGTTATACAAATGGAAAAATGAAAATATGAATTCAATACAATACATCAGAGAAAATCGAGAAACAGCGATCGAAAGATTATCCATCCGCAACATTGACGGTGAGGCGGTAATCGGGCAAGTAATTGATATCGACGAAAGAAGGAGGAAAACTCAGAATGAGTTAGATACTCTTAAGGCGACGGCTAATCAACTCGCCGATCAGACAGGTGTTCTTTTCAAAGCCGGAAAGACCGCCGAAGGGAATGATTTGAAGAATAAGAGTCTCGCATTGAAAGAAGAGACGAAAACGCTTGGAGATTTGCTTCTGTCTTTAGAAAAAGAGTTGCAGACCATGATGATCAGCTTGCCGAACTTGCCACATCTCAATGTGCCGAGGGGAAAAATGCCGGAGGAGAATAAAACAATTCATAGTGAGGGTACTATTCCTGAATTCGATTTTAATGCGCTTCCACATTGGGATCTTGCGACGAAATACGATCTCATCGATTTTGAATTGGGCAATAAAATTACAGGCGCAGGATTTCCTGTGTATAAAGGTAAAGGTGCGAAACTACAGCGTGCTCTGATTCAGTTTTTTCTGGATCGGGCGGTGAATGAGGGTTACAGGGAAATTCAACCTCCGATCATGATCAATGAAGCAAGCGGTTATGGCACGGGTCAGCTTCCGGATAAGGAAGGGCAGATGTATTATGTGCCGGCTGATGGCTTGTATCTGATACCCACTGCTGAAGTACCCGTTACAAATCTTTATCGCGATGTAATCGTCAAAAGTGAAGATTTGCCAATCAAAATGACTGCTTACACACCCTGTTTCAGACGGGAGGCAGGTTCTTATGGGGCTGATGTTCGTGGTCTGAACCGGCTTCATCAGTTTGATAAAGTGGAAATAGTTCAGATTCAGCATCCTGAGAACTCTTATGCTACGTTAGAAATCATGAAAGATTATGTTGCATCTCTTCTTCGCGATCTAGAACTTCCGTTTCGTATACTGCATCTTTGCGGCGGTGATATGGGTTTCGCGTCTGCGTGGACCTACGATCTGGAGGTGTATTCCGCCGCGCAAAAACGTTGGCTTGAGGTGAGTTCGGTCTCTAATTTTGAGAGTTTTCAGGCGAATCGTCTGAAGCTCCGTTTCAGAGAAGGTCAAAATAAACCACAACCTGCTCATACTCTGAATGGTAGTGCACTTGCATTGCCCAGGATTGTGGCTTCTTTGCTGGAAAATAATCAGACTCCAAACGGAATTCGTATCCCAAATGCATTAGTTCCGTACACAGGCTTCGATTTTATCGGATGAAAAAACCTCTGATGGGTATGTTTTGCCTCTCCCGCAAGGGAATTGTGTTGTTTTTTTTGCTTTGGGTGAAGTTTTTTCAACCCTCAGAAGTTTCGGCTCAAACGGACGATGAGACGATGGCGCATGAGTATATGAAAAATGGCGAATTTGATAAGGCTACGGTTCTGTTTGAAAAAATATATGAGAAAAAACAAACAGATGATATTTATTCAGGATATCTTCAATGTTTGTTGGCTGAAAAAGAAAATGATCAGGCGGAGAAACTTGTCAAAAAACAAATTAAAAGATTTCCTAAACAACTTACATATATAGTTGATTTGGGATTTGTTTATAAATCAGGAAATCATTCCGATAAAGCAAAAGAGCAATTTAATAAAGCGATTCAGCAATTAACGCCGGATCAATTTGTAGTCACTTCAGTTGCGAATGCATTGATCTCCAAATATGAACCTGATTTGGCAATCGAAGCTTATTTACAAGGAAGAAAATTAATGCGACGCGGTTTCAATATGGAACTGGCTGAACTTTATTATCAGAAGTCAGAGAACCTGAAGATGATTAATGAATATCTTGACGCACTTACCGGTGAAGATAATTTGCAGACCGTTGAAAATTTACTTCAATCAAAATTAGGCAATGATCCCGAGGGCACTAAAATGGATCTTCTGCGAAATGAATTATTAAAAAGAATTCAACATTCCGCTGAAGAAAGAATGTATTCCGAGATGTTGATCTGGTTGTTTATTCAACAAAGAGATTTTGATTCCGCACTTATTCAGTCAAAAGCGTTGGATAAAAGATTGGGTGAAGACGGAGGCAGACTGATTCTTATTGCAGATCTTGCCACGGCAAACGAAGCTTACGATGTTGCGGTTAAGGCATACCAATACGTGGTTGCAAAAGGTGTCAATTCATCGTACTATTCGACAGCGAGAATAAATTTATTAAATACGTTAAATAAAAAAATAACGAGCGAAGGGAATTACACTCAAAAAGATCTTGAGGACTTGGAGAAAGATTATGCTGACGCTATCACTGAACTTGGGAAGTCAGCGCAAACTGCACCTTTGGTTCATGGTTTAGCGCATCTACAGGCATTTTATATGGGGAAGATCGCAGAAGCGGAACAAGAAATGACGGATTTATTAAATATTCCGAATATTAAACCTCAGTTTGAAGGTGAATGTAAACTCGAATTAGGTGATATATATTTATTGGAAGGAAAAGTATGGGAATCTACTTTATTATATTCACAGGTTGATCTCGATTTTAAACATAGTCCGTTGGGACAGGAGGCAAAATTCCGGAATGCAAAGTGGTCTTATTATAAAGGTGATTTTGAATGGGCACAATCACAATTGGATATTCTGAAATCTGCGACTACGGAACTGATGGCAAACGATGCGATGTCGCTCTCCCTTTTGATTTCTGACAATCTCGCATTTGACTCAACGACTACTGCCCTATCAATGTTTTCTCGCGCAGATCTTCTCATGTATCAAAATAAAAATGATGAAGCCGACTTGACGCTTGATTCACTTCTTAAAATGTTTCACACTCATTCACTTGCAGATGACGCCATATTTAAGAAGGCGGCCATAATGAAAAAGCGACGTAAATTTGCAGAAGCAAATGTATATCTGCAAATGGTGGTTGACAGTTTTCCCGAAAGTATTCTTGCAGATGATGCGATGTTTCAACTTGGGGATATTTATCAATACAAATTAAAAGACAATAAAAGAGCAATGGAATATTATCAGCAATTGCTGTTAAAACATCCCGGAAGTCTTTTTTGTGTCGAGGCAAGAAAACGGTATCGAATTCTAAGGGGTGATTCTGTAAATTAAAGTTCGTTCAACATGAAAATTATTAAATGGATTACAGTTTCAGTGTTTTTGTTTTTTTGGCAAAATAATATTTACGCCCAGACTACAACCGAATTGGTCTCCAAAATGATCAATGCTATAAACGATTTTAAAACCGGTAAATATGTGATTGACAAAATTGAAAGAATAGGTGATCACAATAATACCTCAGAAATGATTGTGAAAGTTCAGGCGAGTCCATTCAAAGCATACTCATATTGCGTGAAACCAATACCCGGAATTGAAATTCTTTACGTAAGCGGGTGGAATAATAATAATGCTTATATAAAACCGAATCAATTTCCGTATGTCAATCTGAGTCTTAATCCGTTTGGAAGTACATTAAGGAAAGACGAACATCATACGATACCTGATATGGGTTTCAGTTATCTTGGAAATATTCTGTCGGATAATATTGTGAAACGTACCGAAGAATTTTACTCGAGTCTTTCAAGTGATAATGAGGCGGAATGGAAAGGAAAATCGTATTATAAACTGACTATCGATGTGGCAAATTTTGGATATGTTAACTACAAGGTTTTGAACGGTGAAAATATTTATTATATTGGTAAAAAACTCCATTTGAGTGACTATATGATATTATCCTATAATCACCTGAGTGATTTTGATGATGTAAGTCCGGGACAAGTGATAAAGGTTCCTAATTCGTATGCGAAGAAAATTGAACTTTATCTTGACAAAGACAATTATTTACCATTGGTACAAATCATTTATGATGAAAAAGGTTTGTTCGAACAATACGAGTATAATTCTTTTGTTTTGAATCCGGTGATATCCCCTGAAGAATTTACACCCACTTACAAAGATTATAAATTTTAATGCGAATGTGCAAAGTTTAATATGCTGCGAAGACGCAAAGTCTCAAAGAATTGAATGTTTGAACAACAGACGATTTTTCTTAGCGCCTTGGCGCCTTTGCAGCCAATTTATTGCTTTTAAGTCAGGTATGGATAATGGTAAAAGCTAAAAAACATTTCGGACAACATTTTCTACATAATAAAAATGCAGCAGAGCAGATTGTTCAACATTTTTTGAAAATCAATTCTTGTAAAGAGGTTCTGGAAATCGGTGCTGGAACCGGCTCATTGACATCTTATTTATTGAGAGAACAAAATATCAAATTATTCGCAATCGATATTGATCGGGAGTCTATTCAGTATTTGCAATCTCATTTTCCTGAAATAAAAGATCGTTTAATTGAAGGTGATTTTTTGAAATATAATTTATCGGGAATTTTCGAAAATGAATTTTCAATTATAGGTAATTTCCCATATAATATTTCGACACAAATTCTTTTTCGTGTGCTGGAGTACAGAGATCAGATTCCGTTCGTATGCGGAATGTTTCAGAAAGAGGTAGGCGACAGGATTGCTGCACCACCTGGATCAAAAACTTATGGCATCCTAAGCGTTCTGATGCAGGCATATTTCGATATTTCATCGGTCATGACACTCGAACCGGGAAGCTTCACACCACCACCTAAAGTTCGTTCTTCAGTACTCATGTTCAGAAGAAGGTTGAGTCCCCAACCCAAGAGCAGTTATGATAATTTAGCTGTTGTGGTGAAGGCGGCCTTCAATCAACGTCGTAAAACGCTTCGGAACGCTTTGAAATCAATTTCCGGCTTCGGAAATCGTACTTTGGAATCGGAACTTAATAATATTGTTCTGGATAAAAGGGCAGAACAACTTTCGTGGCAGGATTTTGACGAACTTTGTCGGTGTCGGTTGATAAGTTGATAAGTTGATAAGTTGATAAGTTGAAGAGTTGAAAGGTTGAAGCGTTGAAAGGTTAAAAATTCCCCCCTCGAGAGGGGTGTCACGAAGTGACGGGGTGTGTCGAGCATGGTTAAATGATCTGGAATATTATTTTATTTGAATCAGTATGATCTTAATAGCTGACAGTGGTTCTACAAAATGTGATTGGGCATTAATTTCGCACGATTCAGATATACGTTATTTTTCCAGTATTGGATTTAATCCTCTTTTTCATGATTCGGAATTTATCACAAATAATCTATTGACACATCCCGATTTGTTAAACTATTCAGCTTCGGTTGAAACTATATACTATTATGGTACGAGTTGTTCGAGTCCGGTGAAAAATGGTATTGTAGAAAATGGATTGAAGAACGTTTTTGTGAATGCAAAAATTTTTGTCAATCACGATCTAACCGGGTCCGTTCGGGCGCTTTGCGGTGATGAAGCGGGTATAGCATGTATTCTTGGTACGGGCTCTAATTGTTGTTTGTTTGATGGTGAAAAAATCATTCAGAATATTCCATCACTTGGTTTTATTTTGGGTGATGAGGGGTCGGGTGCGTGGTTTGGGAAGCGACTTCTTGCTGATTATCTATATAGAAAACTTCCATTTCATCTGGAAGAAGAATTTATTGAAACATATAGTATATTTAAAGAAGATATTTTGAATTCTGTTTATAAGGAACCCGGTGCTAATGTTTTTCTCGCTTCGTTTATGCCTTTTCTGCAGACACACAGCCACAATACGTACGTGAGAAAATTAATGAACGAAGGATTTTCTGATTTTTTTGAAAAACATATTCGAGCTTATGAAGATTCTCTTTATTTACCGGTTCATTTCGTTGGCTCTGTAGCATTTCATTTCAAGGAATTTCTATATGAAGTTGGTTCAAAATATTTTCTTAAGATCGGAAAAGTAATTAAAACCCCGCTGGAAGGGCTTATTGGTTATCATTTAAAGAATCATTATTAGGAAAATAATCTGGAATTATTCCCTTGCGAAA
>JAHEYM010000216.1 GCA_023251595.1 Bacteroidota bacterium | reverse complement strand
GAGACTTTGAATGTTATGAACGATACTATGCACCAGATTCCATCCTGAATTAACCGCGGTAAGATTGAGGATATCGTGTGTTGAATAATAACTTGCGCTTTGATTAATCGGGATTTTTTTCATCCCTCCGCGTAATCCGATAAAAAGTAATGGAGTGAAGATAAGAAAAAGTAAAAGTGCGAATAATTTATTCCCTTTTACCGGAACATCTTTTAGGTTGAAATATTTTCTAAAACAATATACTCCGGCGAAAGTTTGAATTGCTATAAATAACAATGAGAGTAACCCAACGCTCCATGAGGCCGTTCTCAGCACTTCCGAAGGGTGCTGAAGATAGGTGAGCGATTTATAATTCAATTTTGTTCCCCACTCGTGGTACAATGCCATTTCTGAAGAAATAATAACGGCGTAAATAAAAATCAGCAGATATAAATAGTAGCGTGTTATACGATTGAAAAAAGGGCGAGGGTGAAAAGAATTAATCACCATCAAAAGAAAGGGAATTGTTAAGAGGTAACATGCAGTTGAGAGATCAAGCGAGAGCGAATTCCAGAAACAGGCTATGATTTCCCCGAACGGAATACCGGAAAGATGATCATAATGGAAGAGCAAAAAAATGATTCTCCCGAAATCAAAAAGTAGAAACAGGAATATAAAGAGCCGGAAAAAATTAAATAGAATTATTTTCGGCAAGATGTTTCTTTGATTATTTTGAATTTATTTATAGAGTGCAGGAAATTGTCCCGGATTGTATTCACTCATCATATTATAAACGACATCGAATACATCTTCAGCATTGGGATTTGAGAAATAATCGCCATCAGTTCCGTAAGCAGGTCTATGTTCTTTTGCAGTCAAGGTTTTTGGTGCAGCATCGAGAAAAGCATAACCGCCTTGTTCTTCCAGTACTTTCTGCATCATGAAAGCGGATGCTCCACCGGGAACATCTTCATCCATAAAAACAATTTTGTTCGTTTTCTGTAGCGATTTACATATCAAATGATTAATATCGAAAGGTAGTAAAGTCTGAACATCAATTAATTCACAGGAAATACCTTTTGTCTCAAGTCTTTTAACAGCTTCCATCGCTATTCTGCAACAGGAACCGTATGTTACCAGCGTAACATCACTTCCTTCATTCAAGATTTCAGGAATACCCAGCGCAATTCTGTAATCTCCGATATTAGCAGGTAATTGTTCTTTTAATCTGTATCCGTTTAAAGGCTCTATAATTAATGCAGGATCGTCGGAAGCAAGCATTGTATTATAAAATCCTGCTGCCTGAGTCATGTTTCTGGGGACAAGTATATATATACCCCGTAAAGCATTAATAATCATCCCGAGTGGTGAACCCGAATGCCAGATTCCTTCCAGTCTGTGACCACGTGTGCGGATAATGACCGGTGCTTTTTGTCCCCCCTTCGTGCGATAATGCAAAGTAGCGAGATCATCGCTTAAAATTTGCAGCGCGTAAAGTAAATAATCGAGATACTGTATCTCTGCAATCGGTCGAAGCCCTCTTGTTGCAAGTCCGATACCTTGACCGACAATCGTACATTCACGAATTCCGGTGTCTGTTATTCTCAGCTCACCATATTTTTGTTGCAAACCTGCGAAGCCCTGATTCACATCTCCGATAAAACCAAGATCTTCACCAAAAGCGACGACTAACGGATCATGTTCAAATATATAGTCAAAGTTTTCTCGGAGTAATTCACGACCGTCCACAAAAGCAGAATCCTGATTATATACCGCCGGAATTCCGGTCACTTTCATGGCGCTCCATTCCGATTGACTATATAGATATGAATTATATCGCTCGGCATTTTCTGTAACTGATTTCTCATACCAGCTCAACAAATTCTTTTTGAGCGCAGTTTCTTCACCCGCAATCATCGCTATTGCATGTTTGACCGCGGCTATAATATCTTTGCGACTGGGATCAATCACATGCGACAAATCATCAGCAATTTTTTGGAGAAAAGGACCATTTGCACTTTCAGAACTTTGTGTACCGAGGATATGAATTATTTCATTTAATTCAGATTTAATTGATTCATTGAATTCATCCCAGGATTTTTTTCTCGATTCCGTGACGAATTTTTTTGCTTCAACATCAATATTATTCAATTCTTCTTCATTAGAAATTCCGGTTGAAGTAATCCATTCACGCATTTTCCGGATGCAATCGAATTCTTCCTCCCAGGCAAGTCTTTCTTTGCTTTTATATCTTTCGTGTGAACCTGATGTAGAATGACCCTGCGGTTGAGTCATCTCCTGAATATGAAATAAAACAGGCACATGTTTTTCTCTGCAAATTGCAATTCCTTTTTCGTACATTTCGCAGAGACCGGCATAATCCCAACCCTTACATGTATATATAATAAATCCAGGTTTTTCTGAAGTCGCTTCAAAACCTTTCAACACTTCTGAAATACTTTGTTTTGTAGTCTGATATTTCGAAGGAACAGAAATTCCATAACCATCATCCCAAACAGAAACCGCCATTGGCACTTGAAGAACACCTGCGGCATTTATTGTTTCAAAAAACATTCCTTCGCTTGTACTTGCATCTCCGATCGTTCCGAAAGCGACTTCATTACCGTTAATTGAAAAATCTGTATATTGATTTAATTCTTTATTTTTTCTATAAAGTTTAGAGGCAAGTGCCAGACCTAATAAACGCGGCATTTGTGAACCGGTTGGTGAAACATCCGCAGAGGAATTGTACATCGACGTAAGTGATTTCCATGAACCATCGGCATTCAGACTCCTTGTTCCGAAATGACCATTCATGGAGCGACCGGCTGACGTGGGTTCAAATTCTATGGAGGGATGAGCATAAAGCTGCGCGAAAAACTGTTTCACCGTAAATTCTTCGATAGCAAACATGAAAGTCTGATCGCGATAATATCCTGAACGAAAATCGCCGTGACGAAAAACTTTCGCCATTGCGAGTTGTGCCACTTCTTTCCCGTCGCCGAAGATCCCGAATTTGGCCTTGCCGGTCAGCACTTCCTTGCGCCCGAGGAGACTTGCCTGTCTGCTTTCGCAGGCGATGCGGTAATCGCGAAGCACTTCAGCACGGAACTGCTCGAATTGCATTTCTTCTACACCCGTATCGGTTTTGCTTTCTTTGATCATAAACAACTCATCAGGAATGGGTTAGGAAATCGGGTCTCTCAATAGTACTGCAAAAATAGGAATTTTTTTTGATTGTAGAGGCGTTGCATGCAACGACTTTGTAGCCCCCGAATTCATTCGGGGGTAAAAGATGCCCCCACCTTTCCCCCACGCCCGTCAAGGATGAACGATCTGAAGAAGACAGAAAATCAAAAACCCCAGCGGGTTGGCATTTTGGTAGAAAAAGGATGATGGGTCAGCGTCAAAAGTTGGGGAGCGAGTCGAATTAATCAGGTCATTTCATTTACTTAGAATGACTAATCTTAAGAGGAGATTGCCGTTCGGAAAACGATAGGGTGAAATTCCGTTGCGTGACTCGATTATGTGCATTGTAGCAAATTCGTAACCTTTATGAGATTCAAACTTATTAAATACTATTTTTGCATCTATGCCAGAGATAAGCAGATTTTACGGTGTCGTAGTTTACATGTTCTTTAACGACCATGTTCCACCGCATTTCAAAGCCCAGT
The DNA here is from genome assembly GCA_023251595.1 of Bacteroidota bacterium. GTDB lineage: Bacteria > Bacteroidota > Bacteroidia > AKYH767-A > JABDAW01 > JAHEYM01. The sequence goes on along the minus strand of JAHEYM010000216.1, from coordinate 3,307 downwards.
ATGCCGAGTATGAAGCTAATATTGGGATTGAATCAGGGAACTTGGTTGATGGGAAACTACCAAGTGGTAAACTAAAATTGGTACAAGCTTGGGCAGAAATCCACAAAGTGGAATTGATGGAAATGTGGAACACGAAAAAATTTCATAAAATAAACCCGTTGATATAGCCATGATTAAAGTAACCAAAATACTTGAAAACAAGCCTTATAAGCTATTATGCACCTTTAACAATGGGGAGACAAAAGAGTTAGACATGGAGCCTATTTTTGCTAAAGAACCAAGCAAGGAAACCATTGATAAATTGCGGCAACCGAAGGTCTTTCAAACAGCAACCATTGGTAGTTTAGGACAAATTTATTGGCCAAATGCAGCTAACATGCTTGACGAAAATGGAAAACCCACCCTTTGTGAATATGACATCTCGCCTGAGTTCGCTTATCATTTTTCGGTGAAGGTAAGTAATATTTAATCACCTTTTGACAAACTGAACTTATGATAAGATGTCGTAAATATTTCAAATCAATATCGCTAATCCATCCTAAAACGGGCGGAATGACGAACTTAATTTATGGACAGATTTTGTATGTTAATATATTATATCGCTGGAATTTCTAGGTTGGTGCAATCGCAGCCCAACATAACACGAAGCTTTAATGTAATGCAGTTGGGTTTTGTGCAAAATCGTATATTTGTGCTTGTAACGGCACTACACAAATCCCTGGTCGTTATCAGCAACTCTTGGCGACAGTGCTTTCTTATCTTCAACACAACAGACAAAAATGCCACAACTTAATTGCAAGCATGACAGACGATGTTGCAAACAGTCGTTGGATAAATGAGTATAAAGATTATTCGGTTTTTGAAATTACACTCTACAACATGCGACATGTTCAACATCATGTGGCACAACTAAATTTACTTTTAAGACAAGGAATAAACAACGCACCAAATTGGGTTGGACAAACAAAAGAAAACCTCTGAACATATAACAAGCGACACAGCTATTAAACAAAGAAAGTATGACAACAGAATTTAAAAATTGCCAATCTTGTGGAATGCCTTTAAAACGAGATGAAAAAGGTGGAGGAACAAATGCTGACGGAAGCATTAGCAAAATGTATTGTTCCTACTGCTACGACAAAGGTGAATTCTTTTACAAAGGAAATAATGTGAAAGAATTTCAAGAATTGTGTAAACAAAAAATGATGGAAGGTGGACACTCCAAATTATTCTCATGGCTATTTACAAGAGGGATGAAGCGATTAGGAAGGTGGAAAAATAATTCGCTTTTTACTTAGCAACCGACAACTAAAAAGATGAAAGCTGTTCCTCATTCTAACAACCTTCACTGCGAACTTCGGGCTGAAGAGCTTCGGACGAATAACAGCAGCCACTAACAACTGGGGTTTTCGTTATTGACTCGCGATTTGGTCTCAACCCAACAACAACTCCGTTATCACAAACACTGCAAAAACCACCGAACCTACACCGTTGGTTGTGAAAAATGCCCTGTTCACTTTTTTTAAATTAGTGGGACCAATAATCGAATGCTGATAAATTAAAAGGAGCGAGAAAATACCGACGCCGATCCAGTAAATTATTCCGAATGAAGTATATACACCTTCGGTGATAAGTAATGCAGCAACAATAATGTGAAGAAGGGTCGAAACAAGTAAAGAGTTTTTTGCGCCGATCTTTGATGGAATAGAAAATAAACCATGTTCTTTGTCAAAATTTTCGTCCTGCAAAGCATAGATGATATCGAATCCGCCTACCCAGCATAAAACGGAAAGTGAAAATAATATGGGTTGAATATCGAACCGGCCCGTAACTGCAAGATACGCACCTATAGGAGCGAGTGATAATCCCAGACCGAGAATTAAATGGCATAATGCTGTGAATCTTTTGGTGAATGAATAACCGAGTATTACAGAAAGTGCAATAGGGGAGAGAAAGAGACAAATTTTGTTGATGAAAAATGTTGTGATCATAAATCCGGCACATGAAATAATCGTAAATATTAATGCATTTGTTCCGGAAATAATTCCACTTGGAATTTCGCGTGTTGCTGTTCTTGGATTTGTTTTGTCGATTTCCCTGTCAATATAACGATTGAATGCCATCGCAGCACTACGGGCAAAAATCATACAAAGCAGCACAAATAATAATTTTATTATATCGAATCCCATTCTTTCGGCTTTGAGTCCGAGGAAATAACCGATGATGGCAAAAGGCAATGCAAATAAAGTATGATTAAATGCAATTAACGAAAAATAATCACGAACTTTAGTTTTTTTTTGCATTGTTGTATTCTTTAAATCGTGCAAGACACACCCCTGCCCCTCTCAAGAGGGGAATTATTTAAGTAGTATTTGCGCGGTTGTTCTGCTTCTTTGTTCTAACAATATTATTCTATCTCCGATAAGTGAAGAAATCGTTTTTTCATTGTAATGTCTAACCGTGTAAAGCGTTAATCCTTCATTATATTTTATGTTGAATTCTGTCTGAAGTTCACCAAGAATTAGTTTTAGTTTGTCAGGATTTTTATCTATACATATCGAAAAACTGATCGCTGAATTTTGCATCAGATTGATTCGAATATGATGTTTTGCCAACAATGAAAATATTGAACTCAGATTCTCTTCAGCTATGAAAGAAAAATCTTTTGCTGAAATGGAGATCAAGACTTGTTCCGGCCGGAATATGTATGCAGGAATTAAAGGATGCGTGCCAACTTCATCCGAAACAATAGTGCCTTGATTCGCGGGATTCAGAAATGATTTCACCCTCAGAGGAATATTTTTATTTTGCAGCGGTTGAATTGTTTTCGGGTGAATGACGGAAGCCCCGAAATAGGCTAGTTCAATAGCGTCATGATATGAAATGCTCTCAAGCAATATCGCATTGGAAAAAAATTTAGGATCTGCATTTAAAACGCCCGCAACATCTTTCCAGATAATTACTTCCTCAGCATCCAATGCATACGCCAGGATTCCCGCCGAATAATCAGATCCCTCACGACCAAGCGTAGTAGAATGGTTTTCAGATGTGCTACCGATAAATCCCTGCGTTAAAACAATATTGTTTTTAAGGAATGAATTGTTAATAATCCTCTGTGCTAATTCCTGCGTTAAAGTCCAATCGATTTTTGCCTGACGGTAAGTGTTATCGGTTTTGATAAAATCCCTTGCATCAAGCCATTGATTAGATATATTATTTTCATTCAGATAAGCACTCACGATAATGGATGAAATCATTTCACCCTGAGAAACAACCTGATCATATAAATAATCAAAACCCTTCGTAT
>JAHEYM010000215.1 GCA_023251595.1 Bacteroidota bacterium | reverse complement strand
ATTATCCTTAGCGCATGGAATGATGTGATACTCACAACACCTATTCTTATCACTTCGGGTGGATTTTATGTAGCATGGTATATGGCAGGCGAACAAGTAACTCTGGGGACAAATCTGAATCCTCCATTCTCTAATCGTACGTATGAACTTTTAGGAAGCACATGGGCAATTTATCGTTCGCGTGAGACTCAGGATCTGATGATTCGTGCCACAATTACAAGAAGTTCTGTAGGTATCCCCGGAATCGATCCTCCTGGAGTAGAAGCAAGCAATTTCTATCCTAATCCAACTACAAATAATTCGAGTATTTATTTCAACCTGCAAAACCCAAACACCGGAGTAAGTTTCAATCTGTATTCGATGGATGGACCTTTGGTGAGAAAAGAACAACTCGGTAATTGGACAAACGGAACGCAGAGCTATGAACTCTCTACTGCTGATTTAAGAAATGGAATTTACAATGCAGAATTTCTGTTTGGTGGACGAGGGGTGCATCGGAGGATAGTTGTCGCTCATTAAATAATTAGGAATTACGAATTAGGAATTAGGAAATATTGCCCTCTCGAGAGGGGTGAGGGGTGTGTCTTGCATGATAACATGAACCCACAATACCTTACATTTCAGAAATTCAATGATGAGGGTTCTGCGAACGAACTGGCTGAGTTATTCAGCGATAATAGAATTGATTTTATTGAAAATCACTTCTTATCACATGAGTCGTTCGAAAAATGGAACACGGATGACACTGATTTTGCGGATAAAAACTGATAATAAATAAATTCAATTATTTAACCTGATTTGGTTATCCCGATTGTTTAGGTTAATTTCACATATTCACCAACCTTTTTTCTTGCCTCGGTGGACAAGAAATAATTTCCTCTACACCTTTTCCCTCACTATTCCTCATAATTTATCCCCTCAGAGAACTTGTGTAACTATTAAATATTAATTCGCTTTTTTAAATTGTCTTGTCTGTTATTCAGGTATAAACATGATTAAAATATTAATAAAAAGAATCTGGATTATGATCCTTTTTCTAAATATAGTAGCGCTAAATGCCCGATGCCAAAGTGCCGGAGAAGGAACTGTTTCGACTATCGAAACAAAGGCAGATCAGATTGAAAAAAATGGTGAAAAAATAGCTGATATAAATCGGAAAAGAATGCAGTCGTATGTGGATGAGAATGACAAACTAATTTCTCTGAAAGCACAGCTTGAAGATTTGAAGTTAAAGAAAATTGCCATTCAAGCCGAAGTCGATAAAAGATTGGCAGCCAAGCTCGATGAAATTGATAATAGTGAAGCATGGAAAAACCGAAGAAAATCTGCACAGAATGGTTGGCAGGAAAATTCTCCCGGAACTTGCAGTGCGGGAGGACCACCTCCGATATGTGTGGCGGATCATTGGCACAGAGTCTCGATTGCCGCCGCAATGGCAGAATATGAAGCGTATAAAAAGCAGGTACTTGATGAGATACGGAGTCAAGCCGATAAATCCAATGGCGATATAGCGAGAAAGCAAGCCGAAATAAGGAAATTTGAAAGTGAAGAAAATGAATTCACACGTAAGCGGGCTGACTGGGACAAACAAATGAACGAACTGAGGGCAGACAATAGTGATCTGCTGGATGAAATTGTACAACTGAGTAAAAAATATAGAGAAATTGTTGTTGCTGAGGCGAAAGGTATCGCTGCCGGTCTGGTGAGCGAGCTCATGCGAATGGTTGCAGAAAAACATTTTGTCGAAGATCGTATCGATATTTTAATGGTGAAGATAGGAGATCTTGATAAACAGGAAATAAAAGCAACTGCTGATTTGAGAGAGAAAATAAGAAAACAAAATGATGCGGAAATTCAAAAACAGAATGATAAAATAACTACTGATAATACTTCACTTATTTCACTGGACGATTATTACAAACAACAAATTACGCCACTGAATACGAAGTTGGATAATTTAAATTCACGTTTGACCGAGATTAAAAGGAAGCTTTTTCGCCCCGGCGATTTAGCGACAGGGGAGTTGGCAAAATATACAACAGAAAAGAAAGAAACCGAAGATAAAATTCAATCCGCACAGGAAGAAATTAACGGAGTTGAAAATAAATATAAAACGGATAATCAGAAATTAAAAGATGACATTAAAGTTTGCAGAGATAAAATATGGGATCTGACTACCGGTCTTTCCAGACTTCAGGACGAAGCAGTTTCCGCGCTCAAAAACGCCTTTGCTGAAAAACGAAAAATATTGCTCGATGCTGCGGTTGCACGGAAAGCGTATCTGCAAAATCTGGGGGATCTCCTTATTCAGAAAAAGGAAAGCGCAAGACAAAAATTTATGGATTATGCAAAACCGGTAGAACAGGAGAGAATTCGATTAATGGCCGCCTGTCGCAAAGCAGGCGCATCCTGTTTCGGAACCGACACCTACGGTGCAATTATCTTAATATGGAATAATGCTTCCGGTTGTGTTGGGGAAATGGAGTCGAACAAATCAATCGGTATTCACTATGGCTGTGAAACAGAATCACCCATTTATCAACAACATTATAATTCTTTCATGAGTGGTCTGAGCGATTCTGATTTGGAAGCATTGCAACGCAGAACTTCTAAAGCCAAATATGATTTAATTATTCGGAAAGTACTTGACTAGAATTACACACAATGAGAATAATAAAAATATTACTTTGTTTATTTATGCTGGCATTCAGTAATCTGATTTTGGCGCAGGACGATAATTTCGGGAAACTGGTGAGTAGAATCGATAATTATATGTTAAAAAATCAATGGGATGAAATCGTGGTTCTTGCACCTGATTTGTTGATCGAAAATCCCGCGAAAGGGGATGGGTATTATTACACAGCTTATGCATTCTTTAAAATGAATCAACCCGATGTCGCTTTAAAATATATAGCAAAAGCCGAAAAGCTTGCCGATGATGCGTTGACAAAAAAGATAAATGATTTAAAGAATGCCATGTCATCCGATAAACAGTTGGATGCTTCCGTCAAAGATGCAGAACAGCTTGAGAAGGATGGAAAAACCGGCATGTCGGCTGATGCATGGAACCGGATCTGGCTCTCAAGAAAAGTTCATCTCGATTACGCGTTGAATGCTGTCAGATTATATATAGATCTCAAAAAGTATCAGGACGCACTTGCAATCCTGAACGACCCTATGGTTTCTTCCGATTCGGAAGCTCAGAAACTTATTCAGAAACTGAATGCCACACCTCAGATGACTTCGATTAACAGCTATGAGGCTGCTATGAAATCGGGATTATCTTTTATGGACCAGAAAGAATATCCCTCTGCTATATTAAAATTTAATAATGCACTTCACTTCAGACCAAATGATCCCAAGGCAACTGAAAATAAAAATATTGCCATCGATGAAACGGCTTGGGAGAAAGCAAAAAAGACGAATACAATTGGTTCTTTTGAAGAGTATCAGGCGGGAAAAACAATTAAAACGCACGATAAGGAAGCTGAAAGCATAATCAAACGTTCATTGATATATCATGGTGAAAAGGCTGCAAATGACAATGATTTTGTGAATATGGAGAGTAATCTTAAAAAATATATTTCACGATACCCATTTGGGGAAGATGTGGGTAAAGCTAAAGGAATTATGTGCGATGCGTATTATAGAACCGGTATAGGATACGCAAAAAACAAAACTTCGGGTGGACAAACTGATGCTTTGGCATATTTCGAAAAAGCTAAACAGATTTGTGTAGATAAAAAAGATCTCGCAGGTCAAATACATACGGCAGAACGATTGTTGATCCGCTACCGTCGACCGGATCGGTTTTTTTATGCATTCATTCATGACTCAATCAGTAAGTATGGAATTTCAGTGGGTTCGATAAACAATCCCGATATCGGAGGTTATTTCAGCGTTCGGTTTAATACTGAAGTTTTTACTTCCTCTACCTATTTTACTGTGAATAATGCAGGTGTAACAGATGGGAATACTTATGCAGATGTCCGTTTTAAAAATGAAATAAGAAGAGGTAATGGTGAAGCGCTATTGGGAATCACGGCTAAAGTCACGCATCCATTCTGGATTTATGTCGGAGCTGGAATTTCGGGCAATCCGGTTTTTTGGAAAATGGATACGTATGATGATAATGGTGATTATTATAAAACCGATTGGGTTCGAAATACGGATGAAGTGATGTGGAAGATCGTTTGTGAAACGGGACTCATCATGGATTTGTCGGGATTTAATCTGAGAGTAGGCTATAAAACAACAAATTTTTCCGGCGGACTGATAACATTCGGAATCGGATTTTCGGTCTCGAGATAAACTCGCTTAATTATAATATAGGCGTTAAACATTCTTCTGCCCGTCTTGCATGCGAATATAATGAATCCTAAACACTTTAATGGCAGGTTGAAAATGTGTTGCACCTTTCGTAGATCTGGATCAATTGCGGGATTTGATTTTGTTTTGACAGTTTACAGATAGGATATTAATGTGACTATCTTTGCAATTGAAAGATCGACTTTAAAATTGTATTCCAAATTGGCATGTAGCCATCTATTTTAGTAATACTGATTGATGCAAAAAACGGCTTTACTTAAAAAAGACTATGAAGATTGCTTGCAGTATATTGAGAAATACTGGAAGAAGATTACTTGTGATTATACGCTTGACAAGTTTACGCATTTGGGGTTGCCAAATAAATTCGTTTCTCCTAATAATGAAATATTTTTAAATGACCAGTTTTACTGGGATAGTTATTTTATAATTATCGGTCTGGTGAAATGCGGGAGAACGGAATTGGCAAAAGGAATGGTTGATAACCTTTTGTTTATGCAGAAGCGGTTTAACATTATTCCGATGCGAAACCGTTTTTATAATCTTGGCAGTTCGCAAATTCCTTTTTTGACCTCGATGGCAAAGGAGGTTTATGCTGTGAATAAGGATAAGAGGTGGTTTAGAACGGTGATGATTGCAGCAGAGCAGGAATTAAAAAACTACTGGATGAATAAATTGCTTACGGAAAAGCATATTGTTTACGAGGGTTTGTTGAGGTATTGCATCGCTCACTTCAACTACTTTGTTCCCATCGGCAATTTTTAATTCAAATTGTGTTGCAAGAATTTTCAGTTCTGCAATCAGCTGACTTGAAAAAAGGTTGCCTTGATGTTCATCGCAATTTCTGTAATGCCATGCAATCGTAAATTGTTTTTCTTCAATAAAAGAGTTGTTGCAGTGGTCAGTGAAGACATGCAGCATCTTAGAAACGACCTGCTTCCAATACGTGCTGCTCTCGAGAAGATAAGTCCAATAGTTATTTTGTTTAATTATAGCGCCATGTTCAGCAACCATGTCAAACGGTTGTCGCTGAAAAAGATTGTCAATGCTATTTGTTGTTCTACCTGAAACAATGGCAAGTTTCGTATGGGGTTTAACAGATATGGTCTGAAGCAATTCAATTAAGGAAGCAGATGGAATAGCCATGTCGGGATGCGAAGTATAGTCACGAAGTGTTCCGTCATAGTCAAGCAGAACCAATTTGTTTTTGGCTATTTGATATTTTTTCGTGAGAATATCATCCATATTATCAAAAGGCAGGTTGTCAATTTTTGTATTGAACAAAGTTAGGATTGTCTCTAATTTATGGAATCTAAAAAAATAATCTATATATTCTAAGTAAATATCGTGTATTGAATTCAGACGATCTCCTGTGAATCAATTTTTATTCTGTATTCATTTAGTTCACTTTGTGCGATCTGGCAAATATCACGGATTATTGTGAATTGTTCATTCATAAATTCAGTATCGGCATTGGCTGTTGAAATATTTTCCAGCGCCTCTAAATTATTTTGTATCATAGCTGATAATCCAATCAATCTAACTGATGTTTTCATTTTGTGTGCAATAGTACTTATTCCCGGCAGATTGCGCTCAGTGATTGCCTTTGTAAGCTCATCTAACTCAATAGGATTTTGAGTTAGAAAAATATCAATCATTTCCAGAATAAATGATTTATTTCCTTTGGAAATATCATGTAAATAGCTTAAATCGCTTACGTTTTCAGCATTTTTGATGTAGGCACCTGATTCTTCTGTATTATTTCTATTTAAGACACTGGTTTGTTTTGAACTTAGATGATTAAGAATAATATTATAAAGTCCATTTTCGGTGAATGGTTTGGAAATATAATCGTTCATGCCATAGCTACAGCATTTCTCTTTTTCACCAGGCATCGCATGCGCAGTCATGGCAATAATTGGTATATCCAGTTTCAATTCCTGTCTGATCATTCTTGAAGTTTGATATCCATCCAAAACAGGCATTTGAATATCCATGAGAACAATATCAAAAAATTCTTTTCTAAGTAAATTTATTACTTCTACGCCCGTTACAGCAGTGTATACGCTAAAACCAAATTCGGTCAAAATTTCCGTAGCCAGCTTTTGATTCATCAGATTATCCTCGACTAATAACAAGTGTACTTCTGAATTTAATTCATGTGGTTTGAAACCAATATTTTTATTAGTTACCAATGGAATTTTATTTTTTTTATATGTAATAACGAATATAAATTCGGAGCCATTTCCCATTGAACTTTTAACTTCGATGTTTCCTCCTTGCATTTCAACAAGTTTTTTTACTATTGTTAAACCTAAACCTGTTCCGCCAAATTGCCTGGTGGTATCTGAATTTCCTTGTTCAAACCGATCAAAGATAGTCAGCAGTTTATTGTTCTCAATACCAATTCCGGTGTCCTTGATGATAAATCTCACTTTTACGTCTTCATTGTTGTTGCTTAACATTTTGCATTCAATTTTAATTTCTCCTTTTTTAGTGAACTTAATTGCATTACCAACCAAATTAACAAGGATTTGGTTGAGCCGATTTGGATCACCTATGAGATCATTGGGAATTTCATGATCCACAATAATTTTTAAAATTAATCCTTTTCGTTGAATCTGCTCATAAAACATAAAA
>JAHEYM010000214.1 GCA_023251595.1 Bacteroidota bacterium | reverse complement strand
CTCAATTTGGACTAATACTTATTAGGTAATGGTATTATAAATACAGATTTAAGGATGAAGGCAAAGTTTTAAAAATCACGAACCAATGTAATTTTTCAGAGGGTGAAAAGGTATTAATCGCACAAGATACGTTGAAACTACAATTATTTCATAAGTATAAATGCGATACAATTGATCATCTAAATCAGGTGTTTCTTTACAGGATTCTTTCCCAAAACTTTTGACGACCGGGATTCTCCTGATTCCTGATTGTTAATCGTTAATTGTTAATTGTTAATTCTCCTCAGAGCTTCCTTGATACTCAGGTTGCTTAATTTGGTTTTATGAACAAATTCAACGACCCATTCCGGATTTACTTTACCATATTCTCTCAATGTCCATCCAATTGCTTTCCGTATGAAAAAATCATTTTCATTTAGCAATGAATTTATTGCTTTAGATAAAAGTTTAGTGTCTAAATCTTTTTTATATTTTAATTGAAAAATGATACTGCTTCGTTGAAGCCATAAATGTTTGGATGAAATCCATTTTTCAACATAATCATTTCTTTTTTCAGGAAACTTTTTAAAATAATTTCCCATTAAAGTCGGTGCGATATAATCGACTGTATCCCACCACGAATTATTCAATATCATATATTCCAACAATTCAATATCTTTTTCTTCTATTTGTTTTGAATATCTGGAGACAAGCTCCATTGCAAAATAATGATATTCACGTTCGGGTTTCTCCCAACAGAATTTCACGATTTTCACCATATCTTTTTTATAGGGGAGAAATTCTTTTGTTAAGAATGGTTTCTGAATTTCGCGTCTCTCAGGTGAAGTCATTCCGAAAAATTCAAATTGATCTCTAAGATATGCCTTATGTCCTGCGGCTATCAGTGGGTTTGCATTCTTGTGAAACTCGCGTTCAAGCGCAAGTATGTATGAATTCATTTTCTGTCTGAGTTGAATGACAAAATTACGATTTTGCTAAAATTAAGGTCTTTGAGATTATAATTTTTATTTGTAACTTTGAATGCCGATTATGACGTGTAAAACCAGCACTTCACCCTAAATGAACAAACGAGTCATTCTTAATTATCTTTTTGCCATAGTACTCTTTGGCAACTTTATTTTTATCGTTTCCTGTAAGAAAAATCCAATTGGCGGAACAGGAGGAAACAACACACTGGTCTGCTTTCCCCAACATCATGGCAGATCTATTCCGGGTGATACAATCTACATTAAGTACAATGCCAAAGAGTCGCCCGGAACTACGGCATCTTCCTACGATGCAACGATTATCGGTGCTTCCGGTGAGAACAAAGTGAGTTGTCCCGGTCTGAAAGAGGGCGATTACTATGTGTATGCACATTGTTGGGACTCAACAATTCATCAATCCGTCTACGGCGGAATACCTATTACAATCACAAAAACTGAAGGCGAAACGGACATATATGTTCCTGTAACCGAATAAAACGTATTATGATGAAAACCCTTACAAAACTGAATTTTCTATTGGCTACTTTAATTATTGGTAGTTTTATTTTTCTCGCATCCTGCGAAAAACCGGAGATCGGTGGAACCGGTGGCGACTACACAATGGTTTGTTTCCCACAACATAACGGAGGTGGTTTATATTTGGACACCATCTATATACGATATAATTCCTCCGAGCCGCCCGCAACAGGACTCTCAGGTTATGATGTCACTATTGTAGGTGATACAACAGAAGAACATGTACATTGTCCCGGCTTGAAAGCAGGATTTTATTATATATATGCTTCCGGTACGGATACCCTTTCCCATCTGGCTTTTCACGGGGGGATGCCCGTAATGATTTCCGGTTCAGAAAAAGAAAGAGATGTAAATATTGTGGTGAAATAAGGTCAATTGACAATTAACAATTAACAATTAACAATTGCGTATTGCCCTCAAACTCGTTATAGCTTTTATCCTCTTATCAATTTCTCTTTTTTCTCAAAACAGAGGGGGCGGGGGTAGAGTAATAATTGACGATCCTAATCAGCTCCGTGACGGGAATGCTTCGCTTGGAATGGTTTACGATACTTCTGTTTGCGGATTAAATTATACAAGTTCCTCCATAATGATTACAACACGTTATGACGCGGTTGCAATAAACACACATGGATCAGGATTACCCGCTACACTGCCTGTCGCAAGTATGCCTTGCGGAAGCGGAACAATTTTAAAGGCATATTTATGGTGGACAGTCTCTTACCAGACAGGTTCTTCTGCAACCCCGACTTTAATATTTACTGATCCTTCTTCAACCACGACAAATATTCCCGGAATATTAGTCGGTTCTGATGTGCCAAAATGTTGGGGTGAAGACGGCACAAGAACTTTCAGGGCTGATGTAACTTCAGCAATTACCGGAAGTGGAAATTATATAATTGATTTTATCGGAAACACCGTGTGGGAAGTGGATGGAGCCACATTATTTATTATATATCAGGACCCGTATGCAAGCTACAATGGTAATTTGATTATTTACGACGGTTGTATGACAATCGCCGGTGGAACACTTTCACAGACTTTATCAGGATTTAATGCTTGCGATAATTCTATTTCCGGAAATGCTTTTCTAATCGCTTCAGATTTACAGGACAATGTTGCAAACACGCATCAAGCAACGTTAAACAATGCTGTGAGTAACTATCCGCAAGCTTTCTGGTGTTACGATTCAGCCCCTACGTCTGTAACTGCAGGTCAAACGAATGCCGCGTATAGTATTTCCATTCCATCCGATTGTTACCAATGGGCGATGATGGGTTTGTACTATCAGACTACTTGCCCAACTTGCTCTCCGACGGCACTTACATATAATACTTCTCAAACTCCGGTCTCCTGCGGAAGTCTGAATGATGCGATGGCTTCCGTCAATATTACCGCGGGAGTAGGTCCGTTCAGTTATATGTGGACTCCTTCGGGGGCTAATACTGCAACAGCTTCCAACTTAGGACTCGGTGTCCATGATTGCGCGGTCGTTGATTCAAGCACTGGTTGCACTTTTCACGTTACTTTTATGATTGTCGGTGCTGTTCCTATCAACCCGAATACGACCACGATTCCGATTACCTGTTTTGGCGCAAATAATGGTATTTCGTTTGTTGCACCAACGGGTGGTGCCGGACCTTATACATATTCCTGGTCTCCGGTTTCTTCGACTTCTGCGACAGTTTCGGGACTTTCACCCGGTATATATACAGTTACGATTCTGGATGCTAATAATTGTCCCGCAATGGACACGATTTCAATGTTCGATCCACCGGCAATGAATGTCGTTCCAAGTTCAGTTAACACTACCTGTAACGGAAGCTCAGACGGTAGCGCACAAGTGGTCGTGACGGGCGGAACACAACCTTATACATATACATGGACACCCATCGGTGGTATCACTGCGGCCGTCACCGGACTCAGTGCCGGTACATATACAGTTACGATTGTGGACGCAACCGGATGTGTGAGTATTAATACGGTGACCGTGACACAACCTGCACCTGTAATCATAACGTTGACGCCCCTTTCAGATTCGATTTGCGCAGGACAATCGGTAAATCTTTCAGCAGTTGCGAGTGGTGGTTTTCCGCCATATAATTATGTTTGGAATAACGGTGTTTTCGTCAGCAGTCAAACCGTGACGCCAACTTTCACTACTACATATACAGTTATCGCCACCGATGCAGATCTTTGTTCGAGTCAGAATTATTCGGTAACTATTACTGTGAACCCGATGCCCCTTGTGTCAATTAATCCCGATACAATTTCTATTTGTTATGGTGAAGGCGTTAATTTACTTGCAACGGGTCCGGGAAATTTATTGTGGAGTACCGGCGATACTGCACACCTGATCACAGTCACCCCTACAGTCACCACTTCGTACTCAGTTTTCTCAACACATAATGGTTGTGTTGGCCAGACTGCGACCGCGGTTGTTACAGTTTTGGGAATAGGAGTAATTGCAGATTTTACCCCTAACCCTACAAATGGAATGGCACCTTTGACAGTACAATTTACCAATAATTCAGTAAATGCTGCTTCCTATTGGTGGGATTTTGGTGATATGGATAGTTCGATCATTGCGAATCCAATTCATGTATATGGTGAAGGTCAGTTTCAGGTGGTACTAAATGCTTGGGATTTGTTCGGTTGTGAAGATAGAATGGTATTTGATTTTATCATTGTTGAACCACTGTCAAGCTATATACAAAATAATATATTTACACCAAATGCTGATGGTTTTAACGACGTTTTCTTCCCCAAAACGGAAAATCTTGTAACGATAGAAGCAGCAATTTTTAATCGTTGGGGTGAAGAAATGTACCGTTGGACAGATATTGCAGGCGGATGGGATGGAAGGGTGAAGAACAAGCCCGCTCCCGATGGCGTATATTATTATATAATTAATGCCACCGGAAAAGACGGGAAGGCGTATTTCCATAATGGTTTTGTGACGCTGCTCAGATGAGTGGTCGGCATGGTCTGGATCGTGTGTAAGAGTACGACGCAGCTTCCACCCATTGCATGGGAGGTTATGCACGGTTCAGTCCTTCGGACTTCCGAATAAATAAGTCCGAAGGACTTTACTGTGCAGAGCCATGGATGGAATCCATGGGGATGGAATCCATGGGGATGGAATCCATGGGGATGGAATCCATGGGGATGGAATCCATGGGGATGGAATCCATGGGGATGGATGGAATCACAACAAATATTTTTCGTCAAACACGATTCCGTTTTCGGTCAATAATCGTTTGAATTCATCATAAAAAGTTTCTCTTTTGTGATGTTGTTTTTGTTTTTTGACGTAATTTATAATCATGTCCCTTTGTCTTATATTATAAGTGAAAGCGCCATATCCAACCTGCCAGCCTTCAAAATCGGGGAAGTGCCCCGTTGTTTTCATCCACTCACTGCTGCCAATTTTGATGTCCTTTATGTAATCTGCCAATGATAACGATGGATGGAGATCAGAAAAAATATGGATGTGATCCTCGATTCCGTTGATCCGATACAATTTGCATTTACGTTTATCAATAATTCCCCAAATATATTTATATAATTCTTCGCAATACTCGTTGGAGATTGTGGGTTTTCGGTATTTGGTTCCGAAAACGATTTGATAATAAATTTGTTTATAACTGCTCATGTTTATTAATTATTAAAAAATGAAAATTAAAAAATGTTAAAACATACAAAGTCCGATGGACTTCACCGTGCGTAGAAATTCGATCTGCAAAGTCCGAAGGACTGAACCGTGCATAGCCATGGATGCAATCCATGGTTTTATGGTGGATGTATATCGTTTGTTTTGAAAAATGGCGAATGAAATTCCATGAAAAAGGTTATAAATATAAATGAAAAGATAAGTTATGAAAAAGAATCAGGTTGCAAATGTATACAGTGCATTTTGCATTTCCAAATTAGTGTAAATTTTTTTTGATTAAGTACAGATAAAAGTGCTTATAATACCCTCCATCATCTTATTCTCCTTATTTTGAATGAAGGTATTTTATTTCCATCTCTGATATTTAACATATCTATCGAATGAATTGCGCCAATAGATATTTCCTCATTCACTTTTAAATCACCAAAGGGAAGATAATTTGCATAATATTTCTTGCTTTGGAGAAAGCCGTTAACTATATAGTCAACGACATAACTTGTGATGGTTATATTTTGCGGTTTTCCCAGAGAATCCGTGAGTACTATTTCGCCCCTGTAAATTCTGGGAACTAACGAATAAACCAGCTCCTTTTTAAGAATTATTTTATATACAAGTCCGTTGTACACATTGCAGAATGTATCGACTTTTATTGGCGGAATTGTATCGAAGATTCTGGGTGTATCAAAATGAGTTTCGACCAGCTCCTTCGTTTGTGCATCAGCAATGTTAAATTCAAATAAGAAAAAGAAAAACAGCAAAGTCGAAATTGATTTTTTCATCACACTATTATTTTCAACTTATCAACTTATCAACCCATCAACCCATTAACCGATGAGTTGTACTTAACATTGATTCTCTGTTATCTTTCCCCTAAATTGTTTGCAAATGTGCTTTATTTTTACCACATTTGCGCCGAACTTCGACTATTTCTGTAATCATCCTCCAAAATCGTACAAAAACAATCAGAATGAACCACATGAACAAACTTTTACTCTTCACTTTTTTGTCAATCCTGACACTTGGACTAACGACTAATGAAGCAAAGGCCTCTCACGCAATGGGAGCCGATCTTACTTACCGAAATGTGGGGCAGGATTCATTCATCGTTCGACTCTCTTTTTACCGTGACTGTGCAGGGATCAGTGCTCCGACCAATGTCACTGTAAACTTTAACTCAGTGAGTTGCGCTTACAATGGTTCGGTCACCTGTAACCCAATCGCAGGAACAGGGCAGGAGGTAACCCCTATCTGCACAGGGTTTCAAACTGTATGCACAGGTGGATCTTATCCCGGCGTGCAGGAATGGATTTATGAAGGATTGGTAGTTCTTCCATTCCAATGCGTGGACTGGGTCTTCAGTTTCACAACATGCTGCAGAAATGCTGCTATCACAACAATCAATGCGCCGGGTAGTGCTAACATATACATCTATGCAACACTGAACAACACAATAGCTCAGTCGAACAGTTCACCCTCTTTCTCCAATAAACCAGTTCCATTCGTTTGCGTGGGTCAGCAATTTTGTTTCAACCATGGAGCAACCGATATTGATGGTGATTCCTTGGTATACTCAATGATCGATCCACTTGATCAGGCTACTATTCCTGTAACTTTTCTCAATCCTTATAATGCATTAAATCCGGTTGCTTCTACACCGGCGATGACTTTCAATCCGGCAACGGGCGATATTTGCGTGTACCCAACCATGCTTCAGGTAGGAATCATGGCAGTGCTAGTACAAGAATATAGAAATGGTATATTGATCGGAAGTGTTGAACGGGATATTCAGATTACAATTGT
>JAHEYM010000213.1 GCA_023251595.1 Bacteroidota bacterium | reverse complement strand
CGAGACAGGGACAAGAGCTGCAGCACACGGTGGAACTACGACGATCATCGATTTTGCCATTCAAACAAAAGGACATTCGACGCTTGAAGCACTCGAAACCTGGCACATAAAGGCAGATGGAAAAACAGCGATCGACTATGGTTTCCACATGATTATTACAGATTTGGAAGATCAGAGAATTCATGAGATGAAACATCTCGCGAACGAAGGAATTACTTCCTATAAAATGTTTATGGCATATCCCGGAGTATTATATGTGGATGATGGAACTATATATAGAGCCATGCGAAAAGCAGGAGAAGATGGAACAGTTATTTGTATGCATGCGGAAAATGGAATCGTGATAGATGAAATCGTGAAACAGGCGCTCAAAGAAGGGAAGACGGCCCCTAAATATCATGCGCTCACGCGCCCCACACGTATGGAAGCCGAAGGAGTTCATCGAGCAATTTCAATCGCAGAAGTTGCCAATGTTCCTGTATATATAGTTCACCTTTCTTCATCGGATGCGCTTGAACAGGTAACACTTGCCCGTAACAGAGGCGTGCATGCATTTGCAGAAACTTGTCCGCAATATTTATTTCTCGATTATTCATATTATGATAAGGAAGGTTTTGAAGGTGCGAAGTATGTAATGACACCTGCACTTCGCGAAAAATGGAATCAGGAGAAATTATGGCGAGGATTAAAATTCGGAGATCTGCAAACCGTTGCTACCGATCATTGCCCGTTTTGTTTTAAAGAGCAAAAGGAAAAAGGATTAAATGATTTCTCGAAAATTCCGAACGGTGCTCCCGGTGTAGAAAATCGGATGAGTCTGATTTTTAATGGGGGAGTGACAGAAAATCGAATTTCTTTGAATAAATTTGTGGAATTAACCTCGACAAGTGCTGCAAAAATGTTTGGATTATTTCCCAAAAAAGGAACTATCGCGGTTGGGTCTGACGCTGATATGGTGATTTTTGATCCGGACCGAGAAGAGACCATTTCAGTTCACAACGCCCATACACACCACATGAACGTGGATTACAGTGCTTATGAAGGATTTAAAGTGAAAGGATTTACCGATACAGTAATTTCAAAAGGAAAGGTGATAGTCCGGAATGGAAAATATGAAGGTAAAAAAGGCGACGGACAATTTTTGAAGAGAGGTCTATACAGTGGAATTATTTAATAAATTAATTAAAAGATAAATACTATGTCAAGAATAATTAAATCAGGATTAATTCAGGTTGGTTTACCAATGACCGAAGGAGAGGGAACGATTGAACAGATCAAAGAAGCAATGGTTCAAAAACACCTCTCTTTTATTGATGAGGCAGGAAAAAAAGGAGTTCAAATTCTCTGTTTGCAGGAGATTTTTAATACGCCATATTTTTGTCCGGGACAGGATGCAAAGTGGTACGCATCTGCAGAATCGGTTCCGGGACCGACTGTTGAAAGAATTCAGGAGTACGCATCAAAATACGGGATGGTGATCATCGTTCCGCTTTATGAGAAAGAACAGGCAGGCATACTTTATAATACTGCAGCAGTAATTGATGCGGATGGAAAATATCTCGGAAAATATCGAAAAAATCATATTCCTCATACTTCGGGTTTTTGGGAAAAATATTTCTTTCGCCCCGGAAATCTCGGATATCCGGTTTTCCAAACACAGTATGCAAAAGTAGGTGTATATATATGTTACGATCGACATTTTCCGGAGGGTGCGAGGATTCTTGGATTAAACGGGGCTGAAATAGTCTACAATCCATCAGCGACAGTTGCAGGATTATCGCAGTATCTCTGGAAATTAGAACAACCTGCCCATGCTGCTGCAAATGGCTATTTCATGGGATGTATTAATAGAGTCGGAACTGAGAAGCCATGGAATGTTGGAAAATTTTATGGCAGTTCATATTTCACCGATCCTCGTGGACAAATCTTCGCAATTGCCTCGGAAGACAAAGATGAATTATTAGTTGCAGATTTTGATCTCGATATGATAGAGGAAGTGCGTTCTACCTGGCAGTTTTACAGAGACAGGAGACCGGAATCGTACGGTAGAATCACCGATCAATGAACAATTAGTAATTAACAATGAAAAGTTAAAGAGTGAAAAAATGAAAGAGTGAAAGAGTGATAGAATATATTGAAATAATAATTTATTCACTATTCACTATTCACTATTCACTATTCACTGACCACTGACCACTGACTACTAACCACTAACTACAGAATATGGCAATAAAAAATAATATATTATCACAAGAAGAATACGAACATAATTTTTCGGATATTCATCCGCCATTCGAAAGGTTGAGTTCTGCGTTAGTAGAAGCAAATCGTTGTCTGTTTTGTTATGATGCGCCATGTACAAATGCTTGTCCGACGAGTATTGATGTTCCACAATTCATCAAACAAATAGTAAGCAGGAATGAAAAAGGTTCTGCAAAAACTATTTTTGATTCAAATATTTTCGGGGCAGGATGTTCACGTGTTTGTCCCGTGGAGAAATTATGTGAGGGGGCTTGTGTTTTTAATCTTTTGGATGAACCGCCGATACCGATTGCAAAACTTCAACGTTATTCAACTGAGAAAGCGATTGCTGGAAAATGGGATTTATATCTACGAAAAAAGTCAATAGGCAAAAAAGTTGCGATAGTTGGAGCGGGTCCTGCCGGATTATCATGTGCACATGGTTTATCGTTGGAAGGAATTGATGTTACGATATTTGAAAAAAATCCACGAGGTGGTGGACTCATGACTTATGGGGTGGCAGCTTATAAAGTGACACCCGAATTTTGCCAGGATGAAATTGATTGGATCACTTCCATCGGTGGAATTGAAATTAAATATAATTCAATGCTTGGGCGCGATTTTACATTAGAATCATTAAAAACCAATTACGATGCAATATTTCTAGCGATAGGAGTTGGTGTCACACGTGAGCTCGATATTCCCGGAGAGGAACTCGAAGGTGTTGTCGATGCAATAAATTTTATTCATGGAATCCGAAGCATGAAATATTCTGAAATTCAGATTGGTGACAAGGTTGCGGTGATTGGTATGGGAATGACTGCGATTGATGCTGCAACACAATCAAAACGATTAGGTGCAAAAGAAGTTAATCTTATATATAGAAGGACAGAAAAAGAAAAGCCCTGTACAGATGCGGAACTCGAATTAGCGCGACTCGATGGTTGCAATATTATATGGCTCGCCTCTCCTGCAGAAATTATTGGCGAAAATGGGAAAGTTACTGGAATTAAGTGTAACAAACTAAGTCTTGTTGAACCCGATTCGAGCGGAAGAGCAGCTCCTAAACTGACAGGAGAAACTTTTACTCTTAGTGCAGACATGATCATTAAGGCGACCGGTCAATTGCCATTTTCTGATCTCCTTGAAATTGAAAAAATTGAACACTCAAAAGGAAAAATAAACACCTTTGACAACCAAAAAACAAACCTGAGTGGAGTTTTCGCAGGTGGCGATTGTGTAAATGGAGGAGAAGAAGTCGTAAATGCCGTTCAAGATGGAAAAATTGGGGCTTTATCAATTCTTAAATATCTGTGTTGTTGAAAACTTTTTATGACATTTGACGTAATATTACAGACATTTGACGTATATTTGTGTTTAAATAATGAACATTATGGCAAAGATTAAAAAAGTTGAGGAACCTGCAGTCGCCTACCAAACGGTTCCATATTACGATACAATGCTGCTAATCAGGCAGTTAAAATCAGGTGTGAAATTCTCCAATTTTCTTGCATTGGCAGAAGATAGTCCGTTTACAATGTCGGAGTGGTCTCAATTTCTACATCTCTCGGAGCGAACGATGCAACGATACAGAAAGGAAAATACTCCTCTCGGGCAACCTTATTCCGAAATTGTACTTCAGATTGCCCAGCTTTTCAAATTTGGTGTTGAGGTCTTTGGTAACAAAGAAAATTTTGTCGAATGGTTAAATTCCACAAATCTTGCACTTGGTAAGGTAAAGCCAAAAACTCTTCTAGATAGCTCCATGGGTATCGGTCTCGTTAATGATACTTTGGGTCGAATCCAACATGGTATTATTTCCTGATATGATTGTATTTCGTTTGATAAGGTCGGGATTTCACAATCATCTTTCCGGCATCGGTGCTGAAAAATTCGGTGGCAGATGGAATAGTAAAGGAGTAGCAGTAGTTTATGCAAGTGAATCGCGAGCTCTCAGTTGTCTGGAAATAGCAGTTCAATCCTCTTTAACAATCCTCTCCTTAGATTACGAGATGATCAGCATCGAAATTCCGGCCAAAACAGATTTTAATAATATCTCAAATTCTGCATTACCTGAGAACTGGAAATTCAGTCCAGCTATCAAAGCCACACAAATTATTGGTGATCAATTTATTGCAAAAGGGAAATATTTATTTATGAAAGTTCCTTCAGCAGTTGTTCAGGGCGACTTCAACTTAATCATAAATCCCCATCATAAAGACATTCATAAAATCAAAATAATAAAAGTAGAACCTTTCAGTTTTGATAAGCGACTTTTTGATAAATAGTACTATATATATATCTAAATGACTAATATAGAGAATAACTTTCTCGGAATAAAATCACCCAATCCGTTTTGGTTAGCATCGGCACCACCGACAGATAAAAAAATAAATGTGACAAGAGCCTTTGAAGCCGGCTGGGGTGGAGTGGTGTGGAAAACATTAGGCGATCAGGTCAAAAATGTTTCATCACGATATGCTGCTCTGAATCATGATGGTCAGCGTATGGTTGGACTGAATAATATAGAATTGATTTCTGATCGTCCGCTTGAAATTAATTTAAAGGAAATAAAAGAAATAATTCGCGAATGGCCCGATCGCGCTGTCATCGCATCGTTAATGGCAAATACAGACAGAAAAAGTTGGCACGAATTAATTAAACGTGTTCAGGATACAGGCTGTCATGGATTCGAACTTAACTTTGGTTGTCCGCACGGTATGACTGAGAGAGGCATGGGTGCTGTCGTTGGACAAGATCCGGAAATCGCAAAAATGGTGGTGGAATGGGTGATGGAAGTTGCACAAATTCCTGTCATCACTAAACTTACACCAAATGTTCACTCAGTAGTTCCGACTGCGAAAGCTGTTGTTGAAGCGGGGACAAATGGTCTGTCATTGATCAATACGATTCAATCATTAATGGGTGTTGATCTCGACACTTTAATTCCTTATCCGAATGTTGGCGGACAAACTGCTTTCGGTGGATATTGCGGTCCGGCCGTGAAACCAATCGCTCTTAAAATGCTCACAACGATCGGACAAAATGAAATGATGAAAAATATTCCTGTTTCAGGCATTGGTGGAATTTCAACATGGAAAGATGCAGTTGAATTTATGTTGATGGGAGCCGGAAATGTTCAGGTGTGCACTGCGGTCATGAAACATGGATTTAAAATCATTAATGATCTTTGTGGTGGATTAAATAATTGGATGGATGAAAAAGGTTTTGCTACACTTGAAGATTTTCGTGGATTGTCTCTGAATAAAGTTACGCATTGGGAAGCACTCGATTTGAATTATCACATAGTCGCGCGAATTGATCAGGATAAATGTATTCACTGCGGACTTTGTTATATATCATGTGAAGATGCCGCACACCAATCCATTTCAATTACGAAGGGAATCCCTTACAACAAATATATGATTAAAGAAAATGAATGTGTAGGTTGTAATCTGTGCAAATTGGTATGTCCGGTAGAAGATTGTATCTCCATGATCGAACAACGTAAAGGCGATGAATACCTGAACTGGCATGAGTTTGTGAGACGTGGCCTTCCTTTGAATGATCATTGATTAATGCGCGACCACAATCTTTTTAGTCTCTTTCAATTCACCAACTGAAAGGGAAATAGAATATAATCCGTTTGCCCAACCAATCAAAGGAATTCGGATTGAATGAGTTCCGGCATTCTGCATTCCTGTTTCAGATTGATAAATAATTTTCCCTTCCAAATTATATATCGTCAATTTTGCGGTTCCGGATGTCGGTAAACTATAAATAATATCCGAATAATCATTTGCCGGATTAGGATAATTTCTCAATTGTAGCGGTGAGTTCTGAGAAGTAATTTTTGCTACTGAAGCAATCTGATTAATGTCAGTTATTACCGTGCTGAATACTCCGCTTCCATGTGTTCCAACAACAACAGTTCCATCCGAAGATCTAAAATCAATCATATCACAAACTGCATTTCCAATTAAATTCGATCCTTGTTGAACCCAAACAGTATTTGTACTATCCATATTCGAGGTGGCATAAAGACCGGTTGATGTCGCTACGAAATATGCTGTGTCTCCATTCACAGGCATGATTGACGCCCAACGGCAGGATGGACCCGCTCCGACACCACTCGGATATTGTTCAAGATTTCCGGAAACATTTGTCCAATTACCTCCTGCATTCGGAGAGAAGAAAAGACTTTTGCAATTATAATTTGTGAATACCACCATGATACGATCAGCATTTGTCGGATCAATTGCAATACATCCTATATTTCCGTTTGGAAATCCTGTTGCGGGTGTAATATCTGTTTTGGTGGGTTGACCGACATTGGCATTATCAATTCTATATATTTTTTTATTATTTGTTCCGATATACACGCGGTTCGCCGGATTTTTTGCGACTGCAACAGTACTTATAGTTCCGGAAATTAAACTGTCATGAATCTGCACCCAATTTGTTGAAATTGAATCATATTGATTGCTCAAAGTAATTGCTGACAAATCATCATTGCGCCAAAGCACTCTTCCCGCTGCGAGATACATTAAATTATTATTATTCGGATCAACAGCAAGCGGATTAATAAAATCGTAACCCATTCCGCCAATCGGATCAATTCTTCTAAACGCAGTGGGATTACCATTTGCATCGAGCGTAAATTTATATATTTTCCCAAGTTCACGCGAAAAATAATAATAAGGATGTCCATCAGCAACATAACAATATGCTCCATCTCC
>JAHEYM010000212.1 GCA_023251595.1 Bacteroidota bacterium | reverse complement strand
TTTGTCGCGGTACAACCGTTAGCTCCGTTTGTTTCGGTTAGTGAATAAGTAGTTGTTGCGACGATTCCGGAAACAAGAGGATGGGAATTGATAGTTGAATTTAAACCGGTTGCCGGCGACCAACTATATGAATTACCAACAACGCTCGTCGTACCGATTAAAACGCTATTACCCACACACATCGACTGATCTGAACCCACAGTCGCAGCAGGAGATGAATTCACCGTGATGGTTACTATACTTGCTGATGTACACCCTGTAGCGGTTATCGTTTCAAATTGAGTGTAGGTTATCGTCGAGGAAGGGTCAGCCGTTGGATTTGAGATTGAGATATCCGATATATTTGTTCCCGGTGACCAGGAATAGGTGTCACCCGGTGTTCCTGAAGTTCCAAGTGTAACGCTTTCTCCTGAACAAATTGTTTGATCTGAACCCGCATCGGCAATAGGAAGTGGATTAACAGTGACAGTTACGGAGCCCGTCGCTGAACAACCTGTTGCAGTTGTAGTTTCCACAAGTATATATGTAGTAGTTGAATTCGGATTTGCCGTCGGATTGGAAACATAGGCGCTACTAAGCCCAAGAGCGGGTGTCCAGCTATAGGTATTTCCTGCAACTGTAGATGCACCTATTGTTACATCGTGTCCATTACAAATTGACTGGTCTGATCCGGTAGCAGCAGCGGGACTTGGGTTAACCGTCAAAGTTACTGAGCTTGCCGAAGTACATCCCGTAATCGTACTGGTTGCTGTCACGGTGTATGTAACTGTTGAAGCTGGTGTTGCGATCGGATTGGAGATTGAAGCATTGTCAAGATCTGTTGTCGGACTCCAACTATAACTCATATTACCTATCGGCACCGAGCCTATACCAGAACTAACTCCTGAACAGATGATATGATCTGAACCTGCATCCGCGGTTGGTAATGAATGCACTGTCAGAGTGGCTGAACCCGATGTACTGGTAACTGAGCAACTTCCATTCACTACACATCTATATAGATATGAATTCATACTGAGAGTTATTCCGGAAAGATTCAGCGTCGGTGTTGTAACATTCGAGTACACCCCTCCATCGCTAAGGTTAGTAAAACCAGAACCGTTATTTACCTGCCATTGATAGCTGATCGCATACGTCGCGGTTACACTGAAACTTGTGTTCGATCCGAGACAAACTGATTCATCCGCCGGCTGTAAAGAAAACGATGGTGTTAATCCACCAAGAATAAAATAGGGCATCTTATCTATATAGTTGTAATATGACACCCCCACTCCATTAGCGGTATTGATCATTGAGGGGTAATTTCTCCAACCCTGACCGGATGGTCCACTCAATGTTACAATGGATCCCCAGGATGTGCCATCGACATCATTTGCTCTCATATACTTTACGGATCCATGATAAAAATCAAGATAACAAATCGCAGGATTGCCATCCACAATTTTAAGTGTTGTATTCAACCCTCCACCGCCATTTGCAGTTATAGATACCGGCGAACCCCATGAAATACCCGATGCATCAGTTGCCCTTATATATTTTAATGCGTCATTGGTTTGATCATAATAGGAAATAGCGGGATTCCCATTTACCACCTGAAGTGAAGTAAATGTACCTACCGTGCCTGTAGCATCGAGTGTAATTGCCGTACTCCATGAGGTACCTGACGCATCGCTCGCACATATATAGTTAAGTTGACCATTTGCGGAATAGGAAATTGCAGGATATCCATTCACGATTTGGAGAGAGGAATATCTACCTCCGTTTAAATCAAGTGTTATGGGTGTTCCCCAGGTTGTTCCTGAGACATCATTTGCCCGGACATATTTAAGATTATCAATCGGATTATTTGTTAAATCCAAATAAGAAATGGCGGGGTTTCCATTTACAATCTGCATAGAGCTGTAATAGCCGACGGTACCGCTCGCTTCAACCGTGACGGGAGCAGCCCACGAAATACCGTTCACATCATTCGAACGGATATATTTCAATGCAGTATTTGTTCCGTCCTCATAAGATATTGCGGGATTTCCATTCACAACAACCAAAGATGATGTCAATCCAACATCACCCGAAACATCAATTGAAAGTGCGCTTGACCATGTGGTACCATTCGCGTCTGATGCCCTGCAATAAACAAGATCATGACTTGTGGCATCATAATACGACAGCGCCGGATTCCCATTCACAATTGATGGAGAAAGATATTGTCCACCGTCTCCCGCTCCGCTAAATGGAGTCGGGTTATTCACCGTCCATGAATTACCTGAAATATCACTAGCCCTCGAATATTTCAATACCCAGTCACCGCCGAAATAAGAAACAGCAGGATTTCCATTCACA
This sequence comes from Bacteroidota bacterium, assembly GCA_023251595.1. Lineage (GTDB taxonomy): Bacteria > Bacteroidota > Bacteroidia > AKYH767-A > JABDAW01 > JAHEYM01. Next base: position 4,648 of record JAHEYM010000212.1, on the reverse strand, counting down.
ATTTGTAAGGAAGCATAAGAACCACCTCTCAGGTCGATGGAAGATGCAGTACCCCAACTGTTACCTGAAATATCCGTAGCTCTGATATATCTCAGATAATCATGCTGAAATTCATTATACACAATCGCGGGATTGCCATCCACTGTTATTAAAGATGTGTTGTTCGTATTAGTAAGCAGATTCGATGAAGCATCCAACGTTAATGATGTGCCCCAGGAATTTCCTGATACATCATTCGCTCTGACGTAACTCAAATGATAATTAGATGCCACAGACGATATCGCAGGATTGCCATTAATAATTTGAAGGGATGTGTATTCCCCGCCGAAATAAGAGAGATTAACAACCAGCGCTGTACCCCAAGTGCCTCCCGAGGCATCCGTTGCACGAATATATTTTAAATGGTGATTTGTTGCGTCATAATAAGAAATTGCAGGAAAACCATTCACGATTTGCAAAGAAGAATATTGACCTACATCTCCCGTAACATCAATCGAAACCGGTGTTCCCCAACTAGTTCCTGAAGCATCAGTCGCACGGATATATTTTAAATCGGTATTCGTCAAATCGTAATATGCGATTGCGGGAAAACCATTCACAATTTGCATCGAACAATGTTTACCTACATCTCCGGTCACATCGACAGAAAGAGACGAACCCCAAGAAGCACCGTCAGCATCAGTTGCTCTTATATATTTTAAATCGCCGTTTGTAAGATCATAATATGAAATTGCAGGATTTCCATTTACAATTTGTTGTGATGTATATTGCCCCACATCACCTGCCACATCCAAAGCTATTGGTGAAGCCCATAAAGTACCTGAAATATCTGTGGCTCTGACATATTTCAGATCATTATTTGTGACGTCATAATATGAAATCGCAGGAAAACCATCCACAATCTGCATTGAAGTATAAACTCCGACGGAACCCGTGCCATCAATACTGCTCCAATAGATTCCGGTAATATCCCTCGCACGTATATAATTCAATGTGTGATTCTGATTATCATAATATGAAATGGCCGGATTTCCATCAATAATTTGCAACGAATGAAATTTCCCGCACTTCGGATCGATAACAATCGGTGAAGACCATGATGCCCCGGAGACATCTGAAGCATATATATACCTGGTACTATATGAAAGACCCAACCCATATGCATAGCAGATAGCCGGAAACCCATCCACAACCATCATTGTAGAGTATTCACCTACAGCTGCTATGCCTGAGATGTCAAGAGAAAGTGGAGTATTCCATGAACTACCCGAAGCATCACTTGCTCTCACATATTTTAAGACAAAATTCGTTGCTTCATAATATGAGATCGCAGGTGCTCCATTCACTACCTGCAGAGAAGTATAGCCGCCGAACGCCCCTATCGCTTCGATAGAAACAGAAGTTCCCCAGGTTGTGCCCGAAGTATTTGTTGCACGTATATACTTAAGATCATTCGTCGAACCGTTATGGTACGAAATGGCCGGATTCCCATTCACGATTTGCATTGAACAATAGTCGCCTGAGTTATCAAGCGTAAGCGGTGTTCCCCATGAAGTACCCGAAATATCATTTGCTCTGACATATTTTAAGCCGTTGGAACTATACGCAACAGCCGGATTACCGTTCACAATTTGCATGCTGATATAAGCACCGTTACTCAAATTACCAATCGAAATAGGAGTACCCCAAACTGACCCGTTTGCATCCATCGCACGCACATATTCAAGAGTAGCTGCCACACCGCTAAAATAGACGATGGCAGGATTACCATTCACAACAAGAAGAGAAGGATTCTCGCCCACATCACCGACCACTTCCACAAAAAGCGGTTCACCCCACACAGTTCCTGATGGATCTGTTGCACGAACGTACATAAGGTTTTTGTGAATCGCATCAAAATAAGCAATCGCCGGATTTCCATTCACTACAAAAAGTGAGGAATATGTTCCAACATCTCCGCCGCTTCCATTGGTCTCTATTGCAATAGGTGAGCACCATGTTTGCGCTATCGTATTTACTGAAAACAAGATTAAAGAACTGAATAATAAGGTAGTAAAACGTTTTCTCATTTGAGTTCTATTAAAAGGTAAAATATATGATTCTTTTAGATTAAATATATATTAAAAAAAACCAGCCCTTCTATACGACACCGACCGTTACAAGAAGCGGATCGAGGGTAGAAGGGCTGGTTGAAATAGAGAGTATCGGGACTTAGTTCTTTTCGCCTATAGAGTTCGGGTTAACTCCGCAAACATACTGATTCTTAATGGAATAAATATAAAAAAGGGGTACAAATCTATGCACCCCCTTTCTTTCAATTAGGAATTAGAAATTAAGAATGAGGAGACAAAGTAGGGATCAGAGTTAGTGTGTAATTGTTTCTCCTAATTCCACATTCCTAATTCCTAATTCACCAAGAGTTACGCCGCATTAAGCTGATAACTCCGTCCAACCTGACGTCCCGGTGCGATGTGCACATTTTGTTCGGTTACCGTTTGGTAGCCATTCGCTTTTATGTCGAGATCATAATCGCCCGCTATGATGCTGGATATCATGAAATTTCCATTCGCATCTGTAGTGGCTGTGTAGCGACTATTTCCGGAAGTTTGCTGTATGTTGATCGTTATTCCTCCCAATGGATTTCCGTTCGTATCTGTAACTGAACCGCTCAGTTTGGTGAATTTTTTACCTATGTCCTGAATTTCTCTTGCATTTGCATAACTACGAACAAAAGATGGATTGGTAGTCAAAAGTGTCCGAACCATCGGGTCCATTTGCTTTTTAAAGAGATCCTCAACTACCTCAGTAATTAATAGTTTTATTTGAGCGCTCGCTTCCATTTTATTCACTATTGCAAATCTGGGATTTTGTGCCCAGAGCGTATATTCCGAAACGAGGGCAAGCAAATCAGTAACGTCGGTGACACTCATACCGAATGCAGAGGCGGCAGTCAGATTCGAATTTGCCTCATCAGCTATCAGAGCACAGACGCTGAGAATATCCTGTTTTTTGAGCCGGTTCATTTTACTCAGAGAGTATTTAACTTTAGCAATTAGTGTCTGATTATTATTCACATGAGCAAGCGCCAAAAGTGCGTTTCCACATTTAAGGGCGAGCAAAGTCATCTTCATCCGGAGTTTGTAATTGTCGCCGGTGATTCCTTTTGTTCCCGTCAGCACAATCTGCACGAAGTGCGAGACAAGATCAAACTTTGTTTGTGCTTCGTTCAAAACAACTGAGAAAGCCGGGATTCCGGCAGTTGCGGAAAGATTGCTGTTACACAGGATAATTACAGCCTGCATCATGTTCAGATAATTACTTTTTCTTGTATTCATTGTAATTTGGTTTAATAAAGGCCAACATCGGCACTTTGGTAATTTTCATCTCATGATATACAGTTTTCAGTAAGTGATATATAATTATATTTTCGAACAAACATTGTGCCGTTATTTAGGGATTAGGCGTTAGTGATTAGGGGTTATTTTTTTATTTTATATTAATATATAGCAATACCATTTCAGTGCTGAATGATCAGCAATTGTTTTTCATTTTATTAATTTATGTGATCGGAGAAAGATTATGGATTGCAGATCAGACAAGACATCTAACCCCTAACCACTAACACCTAACCACTACTACAACCCGCCACAGTATGGCGTTTCACTGGTACTGAACTAATTACTGATGATTAGTAAAAATGTACGATAGGCCGTAGGTTAAAGTTAATTAGGAATTGGGAATGAGGAATTAGGAGAACTTGGATTTAATTTATTTTGGAGTTGAACGGGGAATTGTTTTTATTATTATGCACTGTTATTATTTTCTTTTGAAGTTTGTATAACGAACGTTTATTATTTCTATTATGCGGATATCTGAATTAATTATTTTAGTTGTTGAAACGGATTTTGACCAATATTATTATATACCTTCAAGTGACCACTAACCACTAACCACTGACCACTAACCACTTTTTCCTTTCCCCTACAATAGTTAGAGTATAAAAAAGCCCAAATGTTTAACGGGGTAGTGAAATATTTTTCAAAAAGATGCTGATTTGTATATAAACTGCTGAATATCAGCCAAATTATTTTCGTCGTTTTCCTGCCACGAGAGTTCAAATAAGCGAAGATTCACAAAGAAAAGGTACTGATCCACCCGAGTTATGCCACTATCTCAACCTTATTTTTGATTTGTTAACCTTCATAGAAAACAATACCCTCCACAAATCTGACCTTATTTTTGAGTTATTAACCTTTGCACTAAACAATGTTCTCTATCTTTCTCCCGCCAAGACGCAAAGACGCAAAGGAATAGTACCTAATCTTTGCGGCTTTGCGACTTTGCGGGCATTAAAAAAGGAGATCTTGACCTATTCAAAAATTCGCTTTAACGGACAATCATTCTCGAGTTTAGAAATCTGACGTATACTCTGACAACAACCTGATATTGCTTATCGCATCAAAACCATTTTTCCTGTATCCTTTTTAGTCCCGGCACTTAATATATAAAAATATATTCCAGGCGATAAACTTTGTGCATTAAATTCGTATCTATGGTTTCCTTTTGCCATCATTTCCTTTTCATTAACTGTAGAAATTAGTTGCCCTAGGTTCGAATAAATTTTTAACGATACCTCCGAATCTTCTTT
>JAHEYM010000211.1 GCA_023251595.1 Bacteroidota bacterium | reverse complement strand
AAGGTTGACATTGTATCAGGGTTTGCATGCAAAGATAAAACGAATGTCGGAAATATTCAAGAAAATAATTACCTTTGTTTTATGAATACTCAAGCCACGAAGCTTGAATTAATCAACTAGCTTAGCCAATTAAAAGACAAGAAATTGTTAAATGCGCTCACATCAATTAAGGATTCTGTGGTTTCAGGTGATTGGTATGAAGAACTTACACCGAATCAGAAAAAATCGCTTGAAAAGCGAATAGAAGATCACAAGAAGGGCAAAGTTATTTCGAGTAAGCAATTCTGGGATCGGTATGCGAAACAAATTCGAAATTATCTGGTCTGACGAATCTGTTTTTCAAACTGATGAAGTTATCAGATATCTTTCGAAAAATAGGACCGATCGAGAAATCAATTTTATATTCGATTACAAAAAACCAAATCAAGATTCACACTCTGATTAACAACAGACAAAATCCGAAAACACAGTACAATAAATGATCAGATATAGAATACTAATATTTATTGCATTCATTTCAGCAGTGGGTTTTTCCCAAACACAGAAAAACGAAGCGCCTCACGATACTGTTCGGATTCCACTTATTGTAAAACACAAATTCCCCGAACCTGTTGGCTGGATCAACGATTTTGAGAATGATCTTGACAGTACTTCAAAGGAATTGATTTCCAGATTAATATTCGATCATCTCGGGAAGACAACAAATCAAATTGCAATCGTTACAATTCAGAGTTATTCGCCCTACGACAATCTTGCCGAATATGCCAGTGATCTGGCAAATGAATGGGGTGTAGGTCAAAAAGGAAAGAATAACGGACTTACCATTGTGATGAGCAAAGAAAAGCGGGAGGTCAGGATTGCTACCGGTCTCGGGCTCGAATCGATTCTCACAGACGCGATTTGCAAGCAGATCATTGATGAAAAAATGATTCCTCAGTTCAAAGTCGGGAAGTTTAGTGATGGCTTACTCGACGGACTGAAAGAAATGATACGAATTTTGGAAGCAAAATAAGTCGGGAACTGGCAATATTTCTGTAATTTTGCGCTGACTAAATTCTTTCATTTTATGGCTACTGACCGCTTTCAAGCCCCTGATTATTACCAGGTTGACGATCTTTTTACGGATGAACACAAACTCGTAAGACAAACTGCCCGCGATTGGGTGAAGAAGGAAGTATCGCCCATCATTGAAGAATATGCCCAGAAAGCGGAGTTTCCTAAAAAACTGATTAAAGGACTTGCTGGGCTGGGAGCTTTTGGTCCCTACATTCCTGCTGAGTATGGCGGGGCGGGGCTCGATCAAATTTCTTATGGAATCATTATGCAGGAGTTGGAACGGGGCGATTCAGGAATTCGTTCCACCGCATCTGTTCAGAGTTCTCTGGTGATGTTTCCTATATATACTTATGGAACTGAGGAACAAAGAAAAAAATTTCTCCCAAAACTCGCGTCAGGAGAGTGGATGGGCTGTTTTGGTTTGACTGAACCTAATCATGGATCGAACCCATCTGGAATGCTTTCGAATATTAAAGATGCCGGTGATCATTATATATTGAATGGTTCAAAAATGTGGATCTCGAATGCACCGTTCGCTGATATCGCTGTCGTTTGGGCGAAAGATGAAGCGGGTGAAATTCGTGGAATGATTCTTCAGCGTGGCATGCCGGGTTTCACTACACCCGAAACACATAATAAGTGGTCGCTGAGAGCTTCTGCCACCGGTGAATTGGTTTTTGATAATGTGCAGGTTCCCAAATCGCAAATGTTGCAGGTTAAAGGATTGAAAGGACCATTGGGCTGTTTGAATTCCGCGAGATATGGTATTTCCTGGGGCGCCGTGGGTGCTGCGATGGATTGTTATGATTCTGCTCTAAGATATTCAAAAGAAAGAATTCAGTTTGGAAAACCCATTAGTGGATTTCAACTTACGCAGAAAAAGTTGGCAGAGATGGTCACTGAAATTACAAAAGCACAATTACTCTGTTGGCGGTTGGGTATGTTGAAAAATGCCGGGAAGGCAACACCACAACAAATATCAATGGCGAAAAGAAATAATGTTGAAATGGCGTTGCACATCGCACGCGAAGCCCGTCAAATTCATGGTGCGATGGGAATCACAGGTGAATATCCGATCATGCGTCACATGATGAATCTGGAATCCGTGATCACCTACGAGGGAACGCATGAAATACATTTGTTGATTACAGGAATGGACGTAACTGGGGAGAATGCTTTCAATTAACAATTAACAATTAATAATTAACAATTAACAATGAATAATTAACAATTAATAATTAACAATTTTGATAGATATATACATATTCAAATTTCTTTCAACTTATCAACCTTTCAACAAAAATAATCATGGAAAATAAATTAAAAGCACTGCTCGATCATACGTATCAGCACATGGATAAAGCGATGTCGCATCTGGAAACGGAATTATTAAAAGTTCGTGCAGGAAAAGCGAGTCCATCAATGGTGGAAGGTGTGATGGTTGATTATTACGGGAGTCCGACACCGATTTCTCAGGTTGCAAATGTTAATTCTCCTGATGCGAGATTAATCGTTATTCAGCCCTGGGATAAATCTGTCATACATGCAATTGAAAAGGCAATTCTTGCAGCTAATCTCGGATTTAATCCACAAAATGACGGCACATTAATTCGGGTTCCTGTGCCTCCGCAAACAGAAGAACGCAGAAAAGAATTAGTGAAAAAAGCGAAAGCCGAAGGTGAGCATGCGAGAGTTTCGATTCGCAATTTACGTCGTGAGGGAATGGATCATATCAAAGATTTAATTAAACACGGATTACCCGAAGATATCGGGAAGGAAGGCGAAAACAAAATTCAGAAAATGACAGACGAACATATTGCAAGAGTTGAAAAACATCTCGAAACCAAAGAAAAGGAAATTATGACGGTTTGATGTCTGAACAAAATTATTCTCCTGAAAAGATAACTGAAATTACGGGAGGAGCTCTCGTATGTTTTTGTTCGGAAAAAGCGAACATTTCGAAATTACTGACCGATAGCCGGACGCTGGATTCTCCGAAAGAAACATTATTTTTTGCGCTTAAAGGTGTTCGGCAGGATGGGCATGGATTTATTCCAACGCTTGCACAAAAAGGAGTTTTTAATTTTGTTGTTTCCGAGATCAGAGAAGAGTGGAAACAATTGCCGGCAAATTTTATTTTAGTTTCTGATACACTGGCCGCATTACAAGCGGTAGCAGAATATCATCGTTCTCAATTTAATCTGCCGGTGATTGGAATTACAGGTAGCAATGGAAAAACCATTGTGAAAGAGTGGTTGTTTCAGTTGTTGAGAACAGATCACGATATTGTGAGAAGTCCGAAAAGTTATAATTCACAGATCGGTGTTCCTCTTTCCGTTTTCTTAATTCGCGATCATCATGATCTTGGAATTTTTGAAGCCGGCATTTCAAGAACGGGTGAGATGACGAATTTGCAGAAGATTATTAAGCCTACCATCGGATTAATTACAAATATTGGTGAAGCGCATTCTGAAAATTTTAAGGATATCAAAATTAAAACGTCTGAAAAACTGAAGCTTTTTATTGAGTGTGAAAAAATTATTTATTGCAAAGATTATATTCCGGTTTATGAAGAATTGAATGGCATTAAAAAACCGGATGTTCCTGATTTCAGAATATTTACCTGGTCGCGGAAATCGCGTGCGGACTTGCAGATAGCACGGGTGGAGCGCGGTGATGGCGAAACACGCATTCAGGGAATTTACGAAAACGATTTTCGTGAAATTACAATTCCGTTTACTGATCAGGCGTCTATAGAAAATGCAATTCATTGTTGGTCGGTGATGATTTGTTTAGGTTATGAGCAGGAAGAAATTGCAACACGAATGGATTTGTTGAGTCCCGTTGCAATGCGTCTTGAATTAAAAGAAGGAATAAATAATTGTTCAGTCATTAACGACAGTTACAATTCAGATATCGGATCGCTTGCTATAGCGCTCGATTTTTTAAATCAACAAAAACAACATCCGAAAAGAACTTTAATTCTTTCTGATATTTTGCAAAGTGGTAAAGAAGGAAACATTTTGTATAAAGAAGTTGCCTCAATGCTGAAGGCGAGACATGTAAGTCGATTTATCGGTATTGGTGAAGAATTATTTCTGCATCAGGATTTATTCGATTTGCCAAAGATGATTTTTAAATCGACCGAAGAATTTCTGAAAGAATATAATCCTGCATTTTTTCGTGAAGAAACCATTCTGATCAAAGGAGCCCGGGTTTTTGGATTCGAGAGAATTGTGAGTTTATTACATCAGCGTTTTCATCAAACCGTTTTGGAAGTTAATTTAAATGCGCTGGTACAGAATCTGAATTATTATAAATCACTCTTGAAGCCGACTACCAAAGTAATGGCGATGGTGAAAGCATTTTCGTATGGTAGCGGAAGCTTTGAGATTGCCAATACTTTGCAGTTTCATCGGCTCGATTATTTGGCTGTGGCTTATGCAGATGAAGGTGTTGAGCTACGGAAACGCGGAATTGAAATGCCGATTATGGTGATGAATCCCGAAATACAAAGCTTTGAAGCCATTATAGATTATTATCTCGAACCCGAGATATATAGTTTCAGTTTGCTGGCTAATTTTACGGAAGCGCTGCGTGTGAAAGAACAGGTGGAGCAGATTTCCTCATTCCCTGTACATATAAAAATTGATACGGGAATGCATCGTCTTGGTTTTGAAGAAGAAGATATTAATGAACTCATCGTTAAAATAAAAAATTCAAAACTTCTGAAAATCCGTTCGATTTTTGCACATCTCGCCGGAAGCGACGATCCTGCACACGATGCATTTACCGGATTACAGATCGATCGGTTCAAAAGTATTTCGGATGAAATATTCTCGCATTTCGATTATCCGATTTTACGACATATAGTTAATTCGGCAGCCATTGCACGTTTCCCCAATGCACAATTCGATATGGCAAGATTGGGAATCGGATTATATGGTGTGGCACATGATCAAGAAACACAAAAACAATTAGCGAATGTGGGGACGATGAAAACCACCATTTCGCAAATAAAAAATATTCCCGCGGGCGAGAGTATTGGCTACGGACGCAGTGGCATCGCCTCGCGCGATACGCAGCTCGCTACGGTGGCAATCGGCTACGCAGATGGGTATGATCGCAGACTCGGAAATGGCGTCGGTAAAATGTGGTTAAATGGAAAATTGGTTCCCACGATCGGACATATATGTATGGATATGTGTATGCTCGACATCACAGAAGTGCCCGCAGCCGAGGGCGATGAAGTACTTGTTTTCGGAAACGAAATGCCGCTTTTACAATTGGCTAAAGATATCGGCACCATTCCATACGAGCTTCTTACCGGAATTTCGCAAAGGGTGAAGCGGGTTTATTATCAGGAGTGATTAATGCAGCTCTATTGTTTCCACGTCCGGAATATTTTTCAGGATGAATTCGATGTGTTTATTTTTTGCTTTGGATTTAAAGTCGTGAAGAATTTCGAGAATATCGTGATCGATATAGACACTTTTTGAGCCGATAATTTCCAGAGTCGAATGTTCGGGAATTTTATCGAGCATATCCATAAATCTTTTTTTATTCAGGAAGCTGACATTCAATGCCAGCTCAATGTGAAAATGTTTTGGCATTTCGGGAGCTCGTTTTCCTCTGCTTCGGGGTGGAGGTGAATACGCTTCACCGTTCTGACCGATAAGATCGCGTTCAGTAATTGTATATCCTGCACGGTAGGTGTGTTTAATCAAAAAATATATAGAATAAATGACACCGATAAAAACACCAACCAACAAATCAGTTAATAAAATTGAAATTACAGTTACGATAAACGGAAAAAATTGTTCCCGACCTTGTTTGTAAACAGCTGCTATCATGGTAGGTTTCGCCAATGCATAGCCGGTATTCACCAGAATAACTGCGAGCACGCAATAGGGAATCATATTCAGAACAGGGACGGCAAATAACACTGCAAGGATCAACCAAATCCCATGTGTGAAAGAGGATAACCTTGTTTTACCACCGGCTTCCGCATTTGCAGAACTACGAACAATTACTGCAGTGATGGGGAGACCGCCTAAACACCCACTCATAAAATTGCCCACGCCCTGTGCAATCAGTTCCGTGTTCTGTGGTGTGATGCGATTATATGGATCTAATTTATCGATTGCAACGATACTTAATAATGTTTCGAGCGAGGCAACAAAACAGATGACTAATGCATTTTTCCATATTTCTGCACTGCTGAAAAGTGCGCTGATATCCGGAAATTTAATTTGAGCAATCATATCATTCGGAACCGAAACAAATTGTCCCGATTTTAGTTGATGTTCAGGAAAAAACTGTTTGAATGCAAGGGATAATAGAACACCAAACAATACTACCGAAAATGAAGTGGGTATAAAAGGAATCTTTTTTGAAAGATATCTTTTCCAAATAACCAAAAATAAAAGACAGGTAATTGCAATAAATATAGTAGAAAATGAAGTATGATGATAGAGATCGTCGATACGTTGAAAACCATGATTGAAAGTAAGGATATTAAAAAGTTGATGTGTCCAGAAATCGGGTTTGTCATAACCCAGCAGAAGTGGAATTTGTTTGGAGATCAGAATAATTCCAATTGCCGCCAACATTCCTTTAATCACAGAGGATGGAATAAAATGTGTGAAGCCCCCCAATTTAAAAACACCGAGTAATATCTGCAGAAGTCCGGCGATCGCAACCGACAAAAAGAAAATTTCAATCGCTCCGAGATGCGTGATTGCCGCGGCACAAATGGCGGTTAAACCTGCCGCGGGACCACTTACGCTCAGCTCTGAACGGCTGATAAGTGAGATGACGATACCACCGAGAATACCTGCCAGTAATCCTGAATAAACCGGTGCGCCGGATGCTAATGATATTCCGAGACATAGTGGTAAAGCAACAAAAAAAACGGTGATGCTTGCTTTAA
>JAHEYM010000210.1 GCA_023251595.1 Bacteroidota bacterium | reverse complement strand
ACCGGTCGGGTCATCACCGCCATAATAATCGGCATTATGCCAGGCGATATCATAATCCCATACGGGTCCGTTTTTTATTCTGCCACCATTACTCGTTTTGTCTTTGTAGAAAAAAGTACTCAATCTATAACCGTCAATATTTTTGCTTATTTCATTACTTATTAAATTATCAATAAAACTTGGAACCGAAATATATCGTCTATATCCAATTATTGGATCGGCAAAATTTGGTCCGATGAGAGCGGTTTCAAAACTATCAACAAATGATGCAATATATTGTTGTTGAACCGAGGTAATACTATCTGCCTTTGGATATTCATATTGAAAAAAGACTGAATCACCTGCGGTTGTTGAAGGATAATTACTTCTCCAACCCTGACCACCACTACCGGTAAATTTATCTATTTTCCAGATATATCCACCGGTTAAAGAATCGCCTGACGTGACTGACGTAGGAAGTTTCGCAATATTCACCCTCACATTTGATCGCTTAATTTTTTCAACCAAAAGAAAAACACCTTGATATTCTCCATCAATAAAAAGTTCGAGATATTTTGTACGTGGAGAATAATGCCCCATATCTTCATATAATTTATATGAAAGCATATTATGCATTAAGGTTTTATCGGAATAGGATGAATGCAAAACCCAATCACTTTCAGCAGGCATTCCAAGAAGCGCTGCATTTATCTGAATTCCGTTTGTATCCCATGTTTCGAAGCCATAAGATTTTTTAGGAAACATTTGAGAACTAGAACCTCTCACTTCAATTCCGATTTTCCCGTTGTAATCATTGAATGGATCTGTGCGATAATTTCTATTTCCAATTCCATTATATACAATTCCCATATCGGCCATAATTTTTGGACTATCCGGAATTTGATTTCCCCCTGTATTAATGACCATAATTGGAAGATTTGAGGAGGTAAATACAAAAGGTGTGGCTGCATTTGCGCCAAAAGCGAGACTCCAACTGTGAAGTACGCCGGTATCCTGAGCCGCCACATCCACAATTCTTAGAATCCAGGTGCCATTTCCGTTCTGACCGTTATTTATATTTCCTAAAGTCTGCTGCGGAATAAAACTACCTGTGAAAGGCGCGGTTGCGTTGAGAATTGAAATTGTAGCATTTTGATCGAAACAAGTTTGAGTAAAGTTATCATCTGAGCCCCCAACGCGATAAACCAAAGTTACGGTGGTTCCATCGGGTGCAATCAAATACATAACAAGGTCTGAATCCCATGTATGAGAAATATCGAGGCATACGTTGACTAAGCCATGCGTACCATCGATAGTTGGGGGTAATAATCCGGAAACCGTGTTTGGGAAGTCGTTGTTGAGCCCGTCGTCAGAGACGTTTCCGATCGCTCCGAAATAGGTTTGAGAATAAACCTGTGATGCAATAATGAAGAAGAAGGCGAATAAAGTTCTTTTCATCGTTTACAAAGTTAAACAATCCTTAACAATATTCCGTAATTTTGAACGTATATTAGTGCGCGGTCAACGCGTTTTTCAATATGTCGAAAGAAATCATTAAGGATCTCCCTCAGTTAGTTGAAGCAAGTATTATTTCGGAGGATACTGCAAATAAAATAAGGGAGTTTTATCTTGAAAAAGGGGGTAAGTCGCAAAATAGACTTTTTATAGTATTTGGAATACTTGGTGCAACATTAGTCGGATTAGGTCTTATATTAATTATCGCACATAATTGGGACGATTTATCCCGTCCCGCGAAAACATTTTTTGCTTTTCTTCCTTTGGTTCTTGGTCAGTTATTTTGTGGTTTTACTATTTTGAAAAAAGCCGATAGCACTGCATGGAAAGAAAGCTCAACGGCTTTTTTGTTTTTATCGGTGGGTGGATGTATTTCGATGATATCACAAATATATAATATATCCGACGATCTCAGTAAATTTATTTTAGTCTGGATGTTGTTGTGTTTTCCATTAATTTATGTGATGAAATCTTCTGCGGCATCTCTCTTATATATAGTTGGAATTTCATATTATGCCGGAGAGATAGGTTATTGGAGTTATCCACATAGCGGTAATTACTTGTACTGGGGACTTCTTGCTCTGGCGATTCCGCATTATTATTTTTTATACAGAAATAAAAAAGAAAGTAATTTTACACTTTTTCATCATTGGTTTATTCCGCTTTCCGTTATCTTCGCACTCGGTACTATTCCGAGGCAGCATGATGGATTTTTGAACATCGCCTATATGAGCCTCTTCGGACTTTTTTACATCATGGGTGAAATGAAATATTTTAAAGAATCGAAATGGAAAAGCAACGGATATACTGTTTGCGGATCACTTGGAATAATTTCCCTTTTACTTATTTTAAGTTATGATGGTATCTGGAATAGAATCTCAGCGCATAGTTATTATTTTAGTGACGTGTTTTCGTCATCAGAATTTTATGCGGCTGTCTTTTTTTCTGTTTCTGCTTTCGTACTTCTATACACCAAAAACAAAAAAGGTGTTTTGGGTGAAGTTGACGTGATGGAAATGATTTTCCTCTTATTTATAATCGTCTTTATCACAGGGTGCTGGTTCCCTGTATTTTCTACTTTACTGATTAATTTGATTGTGCTGGGACTTGGCATCTCCGCCATCCGAAGAGGAAGTAAAATGGATCATTTAGCAGTACTGAATTATGGTTTGTTGATCATTATGGCGTTGGCTACGTGCAGGTTTTTTGATGATCACATTACCTATTTTGTTCGTGGAAGTTTATTCGTTCTTGCCGGTGCCGGATTCTTTATCACGAATTATAGAATGTTGAAAAAAAGGAAAACAGATGAAAGCTAAAAACTTTGCGATTATTGCTTTTGTCCTCGTTGCATTAGCGCAGTTGTACGTTCCTGCAAAAATGATTTTCGAAAAAGAAGGGGTTATTTCGGGGGGAAAAGAATTTAAGTTCAGATGTGCGCCCGTCGATCCGAATGATCCTTTCAGGGGAAAATATATTACGTTGCGATTTGATGCCACAAGCTACGAGAGTCAGGGTACTGAGGAGTGGGAGTCGGGTGAAGATATTTTTGTTCTTCTCACAACAGACTCCGCCGGCTATGCAATTATCAAATCTGTGTCAAAAGAAAAACCGGACATTAATATTGATTATGTGAAAGCGAAAATATATCACAGCGTAAAAAAATCACAGTGGAGGACAGGTACCAGGTTAACGATAGAATATCCCTTCGAAAAATATTATATGGAAGAGTCGAAAGCAAATCCCGCTGAAAAAATGTATCGTACATCCATCAGAAGCAGCGCTAAAAACGCTTATGCTTTAGTGAGTATAAAAAATGGTGAAGCCGTATTAAAAGATGTGATGATTGACAAGGTTTCGATTAAAGAATTGGTGAAGGAGAAATAGATCCTGAAGACCAAAAAACAATCAAAAAGTGGTTCTTCTTTTAATGTAAGAGAATTTCTGCCATTTCATATCGAACTTTTTGATGCGGGATTTGGGGAGGATAAAGGAAGTGGGGAAGGAACTGGAAAATGCTATTTCTCCCAAATTGTTCTCACGAATTTTGAAGAAATAATTTCAGGATCATTTGTAATCAATGGACAGTTGAGTTCTTTTGCAGTAGCTGAAATCAGTTGATCGTGCAACTCTGGAATATTTGTAGCTTTCATTGCAGTTCTGATAATTCTGAGATTAAGCGGCATTTCATTTATTGAAGGATATTTGTCGATGTATCGTTGAACCTCCACTAGAGAAACATCTATCTTGTTTTTCGCTGACAAGTAGCCGATCTCTGCAAAAACCATCGAAGGAACATGAATTATTGCGCGACGGTTTTCAGCTTCTTCAAAAATTGTTTTGACTTTATGCGGTAGCTTTCTTTTTTCAAGTCGAAGAATCAGCGCCATCGTATCTACCGCATACTCATTCATGCGGGTACTTTTTCTTGTAATCTGCAAACTCCTCTTCCAAATGAGAAAGTTCGTTTTTATCGAGGGTTGACAATGAATAATCAATACCATTCTTAACGACGGGATTCTTTGATTTCTTTTCCTTTAGATTTTGGAGAAAATCAACAACCTGAGTCAGAGTGTCTTTTGGTAGTTCCTGAATCTGTTGCAAAATTTTTTTCTGAATCTGAGCAGTTGTCATAGCTTGATTGTTAACGCAAAAGTAAAGAAAATTTTTCAAAAACCGAAATGATTTCTGAGAGTATGGTTGAAAATTGCGGCGCACAAATACTGTGCAGATACCAACCAACCTGAGATTTATCGAACCAAAATGGTCGAAATACCTTTATTATCGAACTTTTCAAAACCTGCCGCAACTCAATCAGCAACCAGTTAACAGGTTACCGTTCCTCAAACTGAAACTGTCTTGGTAGCCCCAAGCCCTCTTATATCGAACTTTTTAGTGCGGGATTTGGGGAGAGTTTGGAGCGTGGGGAAGGGAATGATCGGTCTCTTCATCTATTTCATTTTTTCAGCGAATAGTTTTTTACAATAATCAATTACCGTTTGCGGCTCAACATACATCTCCGGTTTGAGCTGATGCTTCAGGGTGTTTTCCCAATGGTTCTTTAGGTGTAATTCAGCCTCTTCGGTTAAAAGGTCTTCATGATTTATGAATCTCAGATTTTTGAATTGGACTTTTTTAATAAAAGCTTTTTTTATATTTCTCCAATTTAGTTCCGGATGGTGATTCACGAGATACCAAATATCAAAGTAATCACGGGGAGCGGTGTAGGCTCTTTGAATAAGTGCGCGTAATTTTTCGGTAATCACTTCTTCTATACTGTAACAATTTGCCTGAGTGTCTGCGATGATTTTCTTATCAGAGTATGGATGAATAATATTTTTCTTTTCTGTGGCGAACATCATTTTTTCGTAAAGAATTATTTCAACTTTGATGGATGAAGTCCACCGTTCGGGTGAAGGTGGTTCCTGATTTCGGGGATGGTTGGCACCCCAGAATTTTATTTTAGATTCATAACCTGTAAGAGTTTCATTGAAGAGTAAAGGTCTGAAGAAATCAATTTGCGTTTGAATTACAGCTTGCTCAAATATTTGTTCGCAAAGTTGATTTAACATTTTTTTTGTCAACTCAAACTCAGGATCAACTGAAGTGAAATCCAAATCTTCAGAGAAACGATAATCCTCAATATAGCATTTATGCAAACACGTTCCACCTTTGAAAATTAGTTTATCTTTCCATCCGTCAAGTAAATATATTGCGTTCACGAAATGTCCCAACACCCAATCTTTGTCTATCGTGTCAGCGGGAACTTCGTGTTGTTCTGCTACCGTTTTTATTTCTTTTTGGAGTATCATCAAAATTCATTTTGACATATACGCATTATTTTTTCAGCTGATAAATTCATCCTTATCTTCCACTTGTTATTGAACTCTCCATTCTCTTGACCGAACGGATCGAACAGATTGTACTTCGCATTAACTTTTTTTATGGCGAATTGGAGAAAAGCTGAGAGTCCTTTTTTGCCGGTAGTATCTGCAATTACCGCCATCCGCTTGATCGCCGCAATATTGTGAACCGAGTCGCAATATTCAATCAACTTATTTGTTTTTAATGGAACCCTGTAAAACGATTTGATGAGATTATCATAACCACTTGAATATTCGGGTAAGTCGAAGCAATCAACAATTGTTTTCTCAATATCAGTAATTCTGTATTGTCCATTGCCGAAACCTTGTTTGATAACTCCGGTGTATTTGCGCTTTGCTACTTTGATGAAACGATATTCAACACCGAAAATCTTTTTCCCTTTCTTCGATTTTGTTGTTTGCACAAAAATGGTATTAGAAATCTGTTCGGTGAAGCCATGAATGTTTAATGCTGACCAGTATGCAATAACTGCATCAGGAACAAGAATATTTGCAATGGCTTTTTCATCTTTGAAGTGTGGCTTACAAAACTTGCCCCGTTCGATGCGGGAGAGTATTTCCTTGCGGACAAGGTTCTCTATAATTTCATTCAGGTTCTCAAATTTAGTTTTTAGTTTCTTTTGGATTTCCTCTATAGAAAAAATATCAACCTCGAATTCATCAAGTAGTTTGACAAACTGAAGTTGCTTTGGAGTAAGGTTTGCCGATATGTAGCCGCTTTTCGCCATTACTTTTCATTTGTAGAAAAACCTCAATTATTAGGTCTTTTCTTAGTTCAAAAGGTAAATACAAAATAACGGAATAATAATGAGATCTACAAAAAAACATAAGAAAGGAGGCGGAGTTAGCTGTTTATCGAACCAAAAATGACCGAAATACTTATCTTATCGAACTCCTCAAATCTCGCCAAAACTGAATAACCAACCCGTTAACAGGTTACCGATCCTCAAACTGAAACTGTTTGGTAGCCCTAAGCGGACTCGAACCATGCCTTAACGCATTACGATAACTTTTTGCGTCGAGACAAATTCACCCGAAATAATTTTTAGGAAATAGATTCCGGTTGGGAGCGTTGAAACAACGATATCGGAGTCGGAGAATTTATTTTCAACTGTAAATACTTTTTCACCCGTTGCAGAAAATAATTCTGCAGAATTAAAATTATTTCCCGAGATTTTTAAGATGTCTGAAACAGGATTTGGATATATATTAATATATTGGTTTTGGGTTGAAGTGTTTATAATTCCGGAAGGAGTGGTGTAAGTTCCTGTGCGATATTTTACGGTTCCGGAAGCATCATCTTCCCAAACCACAAATATATTTCCATCACTCAATGCCACATCTGCATTTGTAATATCATTTAAATCGACTGTATCGTACGCGGCAGGAAATCCGTTTGCAATATTATTTGTGAAACGCAATACACACTGATCTGCACTATTCACAATTTGTTTCCACACGACTGCTACCGCATTACCTGATGAAGCAATACGCGGATAATTTTGTTGACTTAATCCTGTGATCACACCGGTGAGTGCCATTCCCACCGAACCTGTTCCGGCAGATATAGATGCTTTATCAAAATAAACCGTATTCATACCTGATGCACCATTCATATATGTAGA
>JAHEYM010000209.1 GCA_023251595.1 Bacteroidota bacterium | reverse complement strand
TCCTCTGAGCTAGAGCTGAGTAGTCATGTCCTAATGCCCGCCAACTGTAATTATCTTCGTCAAGATAACTGAATTTCTTGATGTCTCTTATGTCTGAATACAGCAATTTGGGATCGAGCTTAATAAGTATAGCCTCTACTTTAAAGTTGAATGTTTTTAATGTCGAGATTACCGTGTGCTTATCTCCTTTTATGTAGGTAATTTCATTATACAATGTATCAATGTTTGCATCAGGTGGTAAATCGTCTCTGCCCCAAATAACTCTACGGTTCAAAAGCAGAAAGGTGCAATCGGAAGTCCATATTATGTCGAATTCTGATTCAAGTCCCGTTTTACTAACACTTTCCCGCTGTTTGTCTTTTGTTCTGACTATAACATGTACACTACTATCGACACTCTCTAACTTGAAAATCCCTTCTTTAAGATCTTTACAATCGATTCCCCCAGCGAGAGAAAGCATAGGCATGAAGATAAGTATAAGTAGTTTTTTCATGAAGACTGACGAGTTGGGCGCTGTGTAGATCCAAAGGTACTGTTTTCAAGATAAAGTCTGAAAGAGCGAAAGAATGAAGAAGGGAAAGAATGAAAGAGTGAAAGAATGAGAGAATGGAGCCTCTTTTGCCCTCAGCTTCGGCTGGGGGCAAAATGGAATCACAATTTGGCTTTTGCCATTAAGAGGTGCCTAATGCTTTGGAGTCTCCGATGGTATAGTTTCAGCCTTTCTTCTCTCTCGTTTAACCGATAAAATCTCAGAATCGGTTCAAAATCAGGTCTTTTAGCCTTTAAAATCACGGGATGTATATTCAACATCATAGGAAATATATTCAATGTCACGGGAAATATATTCAACATCACGGGAAATATATTCAACATGACGGGATATATATTAACTATCTTGGGATATATATAAAACATCTTGGGATATATATAAAACATCTTGGGATATATATAAAACATCTTGGGATATATACAAAACATCTTGGGATATATAGATTCCATGATGTTTTAGGCTACAGCTTCATGGGATATATATAAACTGTCACGGGATATATATAAACTGTCACGGGATATATATAAAACATCGCGGGATATATATTTAACGTGATGTTTTGTGCTCATAGAGGGTTTTCCCCTATTTTACAGAATGGTACTACCTTTACAGCGGCAGAATAATGGAATGGGTTTTCCGTTTTCTATTAATGTTAAGCCCCGTTGGAGTTTCTTCATAGCTCATAGTTCATAGCTCATAGCTCATAACTCATAGCTCATAGCTCATAGCTCATAGTTCATCACTCATAACTCTTCCACAAATTCTAAAACCTTCTCACCATCGTCAAACGGCAACCACTTAATTTCCGGATCGCGGCGAAACCAGGTCAGTTGGCGTTTCGCGTAATGTCTTGAATTTTGTTTGATGAGTGAGACTGCTTCCTCAAGCGATAATTTCCCATCCAGGTACCTAAATAATTCTGTGTAACCAACCGTGCGAAGTGAATTGCAATTTCGGTAGGGGAGAAGACTCCTTACTTCATCCTCCAAACCATTTTTCATCATCTCATCCACGCGCTCATTAATTCTTTGATACAACTCCTCTCGTGCAATGGAAAGTCCGATTTTTATTGCATCAAAATCTTTGGTTTTATTCCCCTTCACCCGAAAAGAAGAATATGGTTTTCCACTCACCAAACAAACTTCGAGCGCACGTAACACACGATCGGGATTCATTAAATCAACTTCACCATAATAAACCGGATCGAGGTGCTTCAACTGTTCTTTCAACCCCTCTAATCCTTCATTTTTTGCTCTTTCTCTTAACTCTGATCTCAGAACCGCATCACTCTCGGGCATCGGATCCATTCCTTCAAGGGCTGCATGTATGTAAAGTCCCGAGCCACCGACAAGCACGGCGACTTTATTCCTGCTGAAAATTGATTTGAGGGTTTCCTCACTATCCAGCTCGTACTTGCCGATATTGTAATCTTCCGAAACCGACAAACTATTGATAAAATGATGCGGTACTTCACCCAACATACGCTCAGATGGCTTGGCAGTACCAATTGTCATCCCCCGGTAAAACTGTCGGGAGTCAGCCGAAACGATTTCAGTTCCATACTTCTTAGCAATCTTTAGTGCCAGATCGGATTTGCCCGTAGCTGTGGGTCCTAAGATTACGATGAGTTTATTTTTCAAAAGTTCATACATTGTGTAGAGGCGTTGCATGCAACGACTTTACGAATTGAGGGGCCACGTGCAGGGGTTCATCGATAGAATCTGTTTAACCGTCCATTCCATCTCTCTCCCCGTATATTAACCGCAGATTTTACGGCTGGTTTCCAGCGATTTCCGTACAATAATAGTAAATAAATTAGGATTTCTTCTCAAAGTTTAGTAAATTGCATGAAATTGGAATCATTATTGATGTTATCCGACAGTAAACATTTAACCATTCAGACAAAAACTATGTCCCATGAAAAGAAAGCTACACTCAATCCTCTTCATATCACTTATTTCCATCACAAGTATCTTCGCTCAGGGTTTTACCGCGAGTTTTGCTTCTGACACACAGGGTGCAGATCAAAGTTTTTTCTCGGGGCAGGATAATGATAAATTAACCACCGAGCTTTTTCAGAATTATCCGAATCCTTTTAATGGGGTTACCACAGTGAGTTTCTCACTCGGTAAAACCATGCAGGTTGAGGTGAAAATTTATAATATGCTTGGCAAAGAAGTGAGAACCATTGCGGATGGAACGATGTCTCAAGGACGTTATGTTTACGAATTCAACGCGAGTACTCTTCCAAAGGGTTACTATTTTATTCAGATGAAGACTGATGAGAATGTTTCAACCCGGAAAATGAAATTGGAAGAATTGTAGAGACGTTGCAATCGTAAAGACGTTGCATGCAACGTCTCTACCGTTGTTTATAATTCCTCGTCTGTCAGGGTGTCTTCTCCATCTGAAGGCGTTGCGTCGTCGGAGAGTCCGACACCATCCTCTAAAACATTGTCATCCTGAAGAAATCCTTCGGTCTCTTCACCATCTATTAATTCATCTTCAAGAAGTAATTCCTCCATATCCAATTCGGGAGAAACTTTTCCAAGATTTGTCGGACCGTACTGTTTAGGTGCATCTCCCATTACCTTCACACATCGTGGGTAAGTAACTTTCTGATCTTCGTTAATAGAGATTTTAAGAAGCTCAACCTGAAAATTCCAAAGGTTGAGGAAGTCGAAAACGTATAAAAGCTTCTGATGCGGGTCGGCAATATAATCGCATAACTTGCAATCTTTCATCATTGGTCTCGACACACCATTATCGTCCGACATATCCATCAGTGTGATTTCCTTGCCTTTCTTCCAGTTGTCGTCGCTCATGTAGAAACTTGCGAGCTGCTTATTGTCGAAGCCGATCGCTTGTTGAATGGCATTGTGCAACAGTTCAAAGGTCTGGGTAGATCGGATCTCGATGTCGCGGTACACTTCATCAAAATCTTCGAATGTTGCTCTGAACTTATAAATTGCCATGCGGATAATTAGGAATTAGGAATTGCGAAATTACAAATTAAGGAATTATAATACCAAGTTGTTTTGCAACAAGAATCATAAAAGCCTGAGCTTCCTGTTCATTATTTTTTATAACACCGTCAAGAATTGCTTCTCTGATGGCATTTTTGATGAGTCCGACTTCTTTGCCCGGCTTGAGGTTGAATGCTTTCATGATTTCTTCTCCGCTTACTGGTGGTTGCCAGTTCCGAAGTTTGTCTGATTCTTCAACTTCTTTGAGTTTCTCTTTTACAAGTTCAAAGTTCTGAATATATTTTCTGACTTTAATCTGATTTTTGGAAGTGATGTCGGCCTGACAAAGCATCATCAGTGCATCGATCGAATCGCTCGCTTCGAATAATAATCTGCGAACTGCCGAATCTGTCACAATACTTTGCGCAAGCACAATCGGACGCAAATGCAGGAGCACAAGTTTTTCGACGAACTTCATTTTTTCGTTCAAGGGTAATTTCATTCGGGTGAAAATATGTTTCACCATTCTGGATCCTTTATCTTCATGACCATGAAATGTCCACCCGACATTCTGATCATATCTTTTGGTCAATGGTTTTGCGATGTCGTGCAGAACGGCAGCCCATCGTAACCAAAGATCATCTGTCATTTCACAGATATTATCAACGACCTGAAGTGTATGATAAAAATTGTCTTTATGCGCTCTTCCGTTAATAATATCCACGCCTTGTAAAGCAGTCATTTCCGGAAATATAATTTTAAGAATTCCTGTATCGAAAAGATATTTGAAGCCTATAGATGGTTTGGGTGAAGAAAGAATTTTATTCAACTCCTCAGTAATTCTTTCGCTTGAAACAATTTTTATTCTCTCTGCATTATGCAGAATTGATTCAAGAGATTTTTCGTGTATTCTGAAATCGAGTTGTGTTGCAAATCTGACTGCACGCATCATTCGCAACGGATCATCAGTATAGGTAACATTAGGATCAAGTGGTGTTCTGATTAATCTTTCAGTGAGATCTTCAACACCATTAAAAGGGTCGATGAGTTCACCGTAATTATTTTTATTCAGCGAAACGGCGAGTGCATTAATGGTGAAATCTCTTCGTTGAAGATCTTCCTGCATTGTTCCATTTTCGACAATTGGTTTGCGTGAAGTAGCACGATAAGATTCTTTTCTTGCTCCGACAAATTCGAGATCCATACCATGATACCGCAACATGGCAGTACCAAAATTTTTGAAGATATTTACTTCAACGTGATCTCCAAGTTTTGATGCTACCTTTTGTGCAAGTTCAATTCCATTACCTATACATACAAAATCAATGTCTTTAGATTCACGGTTTAGAAGAATGTCCCGAACATAACCTCCGATCACATACGTTTCGACGCCAAGTTCCTCCGCACATTCGCCCACCAAAGAAAATACCGGAAGTTTTAATTTCCGGTGAATAGCAGCATTTATATAGAATAAATCGGATTCCAAAATAATATTATTTTATATGGAAGGGTGATTCACGAATCACCCTAGTGATGTACATTATTTGCGCACAAATTTAATGACATTGTTTTTATCCACTTTGATGATGGTGGAAGGTGTCGATAGCTTTCGTTTGTGTTCATGCAAATTTACCACATAAGCCACTCCCTTCAAAATCGCGGGATTAATTTCCAGAAATGAGTTCGGTGAAGGGTCTCCACTCATGTTCGCAGACGTAGCAACGACGGGCTTTCTGAACTTCCGAATCAACTCACAACAAAACGGATCTTTTGTAACTCTGACTGCAACACTTTTATCATTTGCAATAGCGAGACCTGAAATTCCTGATGCAGAGGGATACACAATAGTGAGTGGATTTTCTGCATACTCAAGTAAATCTTTTGCAGCATCGGGAATTTCATCAACGTATTTTGAAAGCATTTCATCTCCGTTTACGAGAATTACCAAGCTCTTATTTTCCTCTCTTCTTTTCAACTGATAAATCTTTTCAACTGCTTTATCATTCGTTGCATCGCATCCGATTCCCCATAAAGTATCTGTTGGAAAAAGAATAAGTTCTCCTGCAGAAAGAGCTTTCAAACAACCGATGATTGCGGTATGTTGAAGTTCACTTAAGCTATTTTTTTCTTCCAGATGTCTCATTTGTTTGGAGATGTTTCAGGTTAGATAAAAAACTGCCCGCAAAGACGCAAAGGCGCAAAGAGATTGTGACTAATTTTATTTCTTTGCGTCTTGGCGGCTTTGCGGGAGGAATATTTTATTTTTGCCATTAGCAATGCTGAACTCACAGCAGAATAGTGCTCGCACATTTGAAGTGTTTTTGAGGGCAGGCAGCAAATCCGTGTATTCCACAAGGTTTGCAAGCAAGATTTTCTTTTGTTTGAATTATTGTTGAATTATCCGATAGTGGTCCGAATCCGAATTCCGGTACTGTTGATAGAAAGAATGCAGTTACGGGTGCATTCATTGCGGAGGCAAGATGGAGTGGGGCAGAGTCGTTTACGTAATTCATTTTAGCATCCTTGATTAATGCTGCTGATTGCATGAGATTCAATGAACCGGCAAGATTTTCGATGTTTGTTCTCTTTGAATTTTGTTTAATTGCTTCGCAGAGATTTATATCCTGTGAGGCGCCGAGTAAAAATATTGGAATTTCTGAATTTAAGTGTGAAATTAGTTCAGTCCATTTATAATCCGGAAGTTGTTTTGTGAACCACACTGATGCCGGAGCGATACATATATAGGATTGTGTTTTATATTTTGAAACCGCTGCATAATCACTTTCTGAAGGATAAAGTTTTGGTTTCTCCGGTGTATTATCAGTCATAAATTCTATAAGACTGAGATTACGATCAACTTCATGAACAGGATTTGCTTTGTTGCCAACAGTATGTGGAAGTGATTTGGTGAAAAGAAATGAAATTGGGTTTTTGTTAAAACAGACTTTCATCCCTGCACGTGAGAGTGCGGTGATGATGCCCGATGAAAAGAAACGATGCAGATCAATGATCACATCATAATTGTTTTTCCGAACTGTTTTTATTATATTGTAGAGATTAGAGATTTTATTCTGTTTTTTATCCCAAATAATAATTCGTCGAAGAAAAGGATGATTAGCAAGTAAAGATTCGTTTCCTTTTCTGAGAAGAAAATCGATTTCAGCATCCGGGTAAAAACGGTGAAGTTTTTCTATTACCGGTGTGGCAAGAATAACGTCACCGATAAAAGCCGTTTGAATAATTAAAAACTTTTTTTTCACTTCAATTCAATTTAGGAGCGAGCGTCGGAAACTTCTGATCGAATAAGTCCTGAAGGGCTTTCATTTCATCCCGGTATTTTGCTGCTTCAACAAAATCAAGTTCTTTTGCTGCATCTTCCATTGCCTTAGTCGATTTGGCTATCGCTTTTTTCAATTGATCTTTTGTCATATATTGAAGAACCGGATCAGCAGCAGCTGTATTTGATGAAGGATCAATATATGCTTTTGCAATCTCACG
>JAHEYM010000208.1 GCA_023251595.1 Bacteroidota bacterium | reverse complement strand
TCAACTTGACTGGGGGGAGAAACTCTCGAACAGTGTCAAGCACTAAGGGGCGATCCTCCTCACACAGACAAGATTAGCTTTTTCTTTTTAACTTTGCAAATGCAAACATATAAGGGGAATTTATTGTGTAGTAATATTAACATTTCAGTGTTGATTTCTATTCGCATTATACCGATTGTGAGAAGGTTATCTTCATTGCTTTGAAGTACTTTTATATTATATTCGGATATATAATAATGTCGAAAAAAAATACTTTTAAGGACGAGGTAGTTGAAGAAAAAAAGGAAGAAATTCCTGAGCCTGCTCCGATAGCTAAACCACAAAAAGAAAAATCAAAACCTAAACAAGCCAAAGTAGTAGAGGAGAGCAAACCCTCTGCCTTCATGGCTTTCGTACGTGATGAACGTACGCATAAAGTTTTCGGTCTTGTGTTTTTGCTTCTGTCTGTTGCAATGTTTGCATCCTTTACGTCCTATTTTTTCAGTGGCGATAAAGACCAGGGAATTGAATCAGATATTTTTCAAAATACAACTCCTGCACACAATTGGTTAGGGAAAATCGGGTTCCAACTTGCGCACCTTTTTATTTATAAATGGTTTGGAATTGCATCTTATTTAATTGCATTCGTGATTCTGGTCTCTTCTGTTCGTATCGTTTTTTCTGTTTCAATCTTACCGGTATGGAAAA
The DNA here is from genome assembly GCA_023251595.1 of Bacteroidota bacterium. GTDB lineage: Bacteria > Bacteroidota > Bacteroidia > AKYH767-A > JABDAW01 > JAHEYM01. Next base: position 6,337 of record JAHEYM010000208.1, on the reverse strand, counting down.
CATGCAAGTACTCAATTTTTTCAATTCTCTGGATTTCTACATCTATCGGACTTATCGCAACAGATTCCTCAAACAGAATTTTCGGGGGCTCGTTCGGTTATTGGATGAACAAAAAACTCTCTCTGTTAATCGGTACGCCCGGCACCATCATCTTACTTCTCTTTGCATTGGTAATTTTTCTCGTAATATCATTTAATATATCGCTCAAACTACCCTCATTTAAGCGAAAAGAAAAAGAAATTTCGGATGAAATGATTCCTGAACCTGTCATCCTTAAAAAAGAAGAGGAGAAACGTGGTTTTGGAAATATGATGAAAGAAACCATGCCTCAATCTACTTCGATCGATTTAACAAATATTGAAGAAACTGAAATTGGAGATGAAATAACGGAGTTTGATTCGGGTGAAGTGGAAGAAATTCCTGAACCAGTGCTCAAAGTGGATGGACCAGCTTTGCCACCTGAAAATAAAGGTTCGGATACAACCCTTGAAGTTACAGAAATTATTCATGAACCTGAACCATCTGATCTCGACCCGAAAACAGATTACCGTGGCACACTCGATACTCCTTTCGATCCGAAATTAGAGCTTTCATCCTACACATTTCCATCTGTAGAATTGCTTGAAAATTATGGCTCAAATAAAATTCAGGTCAACAACGACGAACTCGTAGAAAATAAAAACCTGATCGAAAAAACGCTCGGACACTACGATGTAAAAATCAGTAAAATCATAGCGACCATTGGTCCCACCGTTACTTTGTATGAAATAATTCCGGTGCCTGGAACAAGGATCGCAAAAATTAAAAATCTCGAAGACGATATAGCACTCTCTCTTTCTGCACTTGGAATCAGGATTATCGCCCCTATGCCCGGTCGCGGAACAATCGGTATTGAGGTTCCGAATTCAAAACCGGAAATGGTTTCAATGCGAAGCATTATCGCATCGGATAAGTTCAGAAATGCTGATTTTGATTTGCCTATCGCACTTGGAAAAACTATTTCAAACGAAGTATTTGTCGCCGATCTCGCCAAGATGCCTCACTTGCTGATGGCAGGTGCAACTGGACAGGGAAAGTCTGTCGGACTCAATGCAGTTCTCATTTCTCTTTTATATGCCAAACATCCTTCGCAAGTCAAATTTGTATTGGTCGATCCGAAAAAAGTGGAGCTCTCTCTTTTCAAAAAAATTGAACGCCATTTTCTTGCAAAACTTCCCGGTGATAAAGAAGATGCAATCATCACCGATACACACAAAGTAATTAAGACATTAAAGTCTTTATGTACTGAAATGGATACCCGTTACGATTTGTTGAAAGATGCTGAGGTGAGAAATATTAAAGAATACAACACGAAATTTATCGCGCGCAAACTTAATCCCGAAAATGGTCATCGTTTTCTGCCTTATATTGTTTTAGTTGTGGATGAATTTGCCGATCTTATCATGACAGCTGGAAAAGAAATCGAACAACCTATTGCCAGATTGGCACAACTCTCACGAGCCATTGGCATACATTTAATCATTGCAACTCAACGTCCATCCGTCAACATTATCACGGGAACAATCAAAGCAAACTTCCCTGCAAGAATTGCGTTCCGAGTCTCTTCAAAGATAGATTCACGAACAATCTTAGATGCATCGGGTGCGCATCAATTGATTGGTAAAGGCGATATGTTGCTTTCATTTGGAGCGGAACCTGTTCGGATTCAATGCGCTTTTGTTGATACGGTTGAAGTGGAGAGAGTGACTGCTTTCATCGGCTCGCAGCGCGGATATCCGGATGCTTACCGATTGCCTGAAGTACATGATGACGAATCGTCAGACGGACCTGAAACATTTGATGCATCTGATCAGGATGCACTTTTTACTGAGGCAGCAAAAATTGTGGTTTTACATCAACAGGGATCCGCATCGATTCTACAAAGAAAACTTAAACTCGGGTACAACCGGGCAGGTAGAATCATTGATCAATTGGAGGCGGCAGGTATCGTCGGACCATTCGAGGGAAGCAAAGGTCGCGAAGTGTTAGTGAAGGATATCGTATCTTTGGAGCAATTTTTGAGTAACCTTCACGGTTCTGAACCTAAATAAAATGAAAAATCTTATATACGTACCCGCAGTTTTGGCGGTTCTTGCTACCCCACTCTTTGCACAACAAAATGACAGCGAAGCACAGGAAATTTTAAAAGGCGTCAGCCAAAAATATAAATCGCTGACTACCATCAGTGCTGATTTCACTTATCAATTAGAGGATGCGCAGAATAAAACGGCAGAAAAACAAACAGGTAAAGTATTTTTAAAAGGGACAAAATATCTTCTGCAAATTCCATCTCAGGAAGTATTCTGTGATGGACAAACTGTCTGGACTTATCTGAAAGACTCAAAAGAAGTACAGATTACAGATCCTGATGCGAAAGAAGACGCAATTACTCCCGCAAATATATTCACGATGTACGAACGGGGGTTTACTTTTAAATATATTGAAGAGTCGGCTCAGGGAGAGACTGCAGTTCAAATCATTGATCTGACGCCAATCGACAAAACCAAAAAATATTTCAAAGTTCGTCTTACCATCAATAAGGCAGAAAAACTGATTATTTCCAGTACATTATTCGATAAAAACGGGAATAAGATTAGCTATTTTATAGATAAATTCACTCCTGACAATACGCTGGACGATTCTATCTTCACCTTTACAATAGCGAACTACCCCGGTATCGAGGTAGTTGATTTGCGTTAATAAATCTTGAAATTAAGGATTACCTGATCAGCGAAACTTTACCGTAGTATTTGTGACCTTTCCCGAAGATATCTTCGATCGTGATCATATATACATATATATCTTCTTTGGCGTCAGTTCCACCAATTGTTCCGTCCCATTGCAAATCCATATCGCGGCACTCGAATATCTGTGAGCCCCAGCGATCAAATATCAACATCTGATACTCTTTAATACCATGTCCAACTCCAAAGAAATTGTCATTCCTGCCATCATGATTTGGGGTGAAGGCAGATGGAACAAAAAAGTCGAAATCAGGATCGATAATCACGGAGCGATACGCAGTATCAGAACAACCGAAATTATTTCTCACTATTTGAATGATAAAGTACGCCCCAGGTTCAGTGTACGTGTATTGAGGATTCCGCATTCCTGACGTACCACCTTCACCAAAAACATAACTCCAGAATGTAGCACCGGTAGACTCATCATCAATTACCACATGAGGGTCAAGCATTGTCGTATGATAAGGTGTGACGGAGAAACCTGCAATCGGCACAGGATGCACAACAATCATATTTGAGTTAATCATGGTTGCAGAACAACCTGCGGCAGAAGTAGCTGTCAGTGTAACTGTAAAAGTGCCAGGGTTTTGATAGAAGTGGATAGGATTCTGATCACTGGAATGTACGGTATCTCCGAGATTCCACTGCCAGGCGGTTATTGTACCCGAGGAGATCTGACAGAGGTCGGAGAAGTTCACCAAGAGAGGAGCACATCCTGATACAACATCAGCACTGAAATTGATTTGTGGTGTTGGATTAACCGTCACGATTTGTATGAGGGAGTCTCTGCAACCATGGTCTGTTGTCACCCAAACTTCAGCATTGAAATTACCGGGTGTTGCATAGGTATGCATTAAACTGAATGTGTTTCCATTTGGTGTCAGATCTCCAAAACTCCATGCTGTTGTTATGATCGAACCTGAGGCAACTGTAGATGTATTTGAGAAAACTGTTGCAAATCCTTCACACACCGGCAATGCGGTGAAAGATGCAACAGGTAGCGGATAGACTGTGACTTGCGTAGTGAACGAATTCGTACAACCATGATTCGATGTAACAGTTAGTGTTACATTAAAGGTATTTACCGATCCGTATGTATGTGACGGATTTTGTTGATTTGAGTTTGGTGTTCCATCACCAAAATTCCAATCCCAATTAGTGATATTTCCGACTGCGATATTTGAAGCATCCGTAAATGAAGTCAAAGTATTAAGACAACCGCTAGGCGCAACAAAATTGGCTACGGGAATGTCATATACTGTAATTTGCTGCGTGAGGGTGTCCGAACAATTTGTTCCGGAGAATGCGATCATCGTCACGTTATAGGTGCCGGGTGCAGCATATATATGTTGAGGATTCTGAATGATGGCATGTGCTGAAGCATCCCCGAAATCCCAATCCCAACCATTTACGACACCGATACCTATATTGGATTGGTCAGTAAATACAGTTTGCTGACCCTGACACACATTCGTAAATGCAAAGGCAGCGACGGGCACATCGCTTACCGTAACGGGAACTATTACTGTTCCTGTACAACCGTTATTTGTTGTTGCGGTGAGCGATACATTATATATACCTGATACGGAATATGTGTATGTCGGATTCTGTAACGCAGATGTATTCCCGGCGTCAGCGAAATCGTATAGCCATCCGGTCACGGTTCCACTTGTAACCGACGATTGATCTGTAAAGACAGTGGCAGTAAATGGACAAACAGTTGTTGCAATAAACAGTGCCGTTGGCAATGGATAAACTGTAATTTGATGAGCGACTGTATCAGTACAATTATTGTCTGAGGTAACAATAAGTGTTACAGTATAAGTACCGTCAACAGCGTAGGTGTGCGTTGGATTCTGTGTAAGATTATGAGCGCTAGCATCACCGAAATCCCAATCCCAACCGGTAACATTGCCGGATGCGATGATTGAGATATCTGTGAAAGCAGTGGCAACATTAAGACAAACATTCGTAAATGTGAAATCAGCGGCAGGTAGAGGATAGATAGTTACTGTCTGCGTTATTGTGTCGCTGCAATTTGCACCGGTGAAGACAATCAGAGTAACATTATAAGTTCCGTCAACTGTATAGGTATGATTTGGATTCTGCAGTGCACTGTGTGTCGTAGCATCACCAAAATCCCAATCCCAGGATGTAAGTGCACCAATGGAATTATCAGTGAAAGCGGTAGGTACATTCAGACATCCGTTACCGGTAGTAAATGCGGCAACAGGAAGTGGACTGACGATAACAGGAACTACAACTGTATCAAGACAACCATTGTTTGTGGTTATGATAAGTTGTACATTGAAAGTACCGGAGGTTGTATAGGTATGAGTTGGATTTTGAACGTTGGAAGTCCCGCCATCGGCGAAATCCCATGCCCAGCCAGTCACATTTCCACTTGTGACAGAAGACAAATCAGTGAAGGTTGTGACCTGATTCGGACATACAGTATCGGCGCTGAAACTTGCGAGAGGCAGAGGATAGACTGTTACAGGCAATGTAATGCTGTCGGTACAAAACTGATCACTCACAACTACTAATTGAACATTGTAAGTGCCATCAGGAACGTACGAGTGTGTCGGGTTCTGCAAATTTGAATTAGCTGAGGCATCTCCAAAGGTCCATGTCCAGCCGGTGATAGTACCTGACGCAATATTCGAATTATCAGTGAAGACGGTCGGGTTATTTAAACAAACAGATGTTGCCGTAAAATTTGGTACAGGTATAGGGTACACAGTAACGTTCTGTGAAATAGTATCCGAACAACCACTACCTGTCATTACAATTAATGTTACTGTGAAGTTCCCCGCGGCAGCATATATGTGCGTTGGATTTTGGGTTGCATCGTGTGCAGTGGCATCACCAAAATTCCAATCCCATGAAGTCACAAATCCGGTTGAGGCATCCGTAAAAACAGAAGGACTGTTCTGACAAACGTTTGTTGCGTTGAAAGCAGCGACCGGCAACGGACTCACTATTACCGGCAATGTGATAGTATCAAGACACCCGTTGTTGGTGGTGATGATAAGTTGAACATTGTACGTCCCTGCAGCTGTATATGTGTTTTGTGGGTTCTGAACATTTTAAGTATTACCATCAGCAAAATCCCAAGCCCAGGCGGTGACGTTACCACTTGTAACATTCGACAAATCCATGAAGGTGGTTGGAAAGAACGGGCAAACCGTATCAGAAGTGAAGTTGGCTACAGGTAAAGGATAAACTGTAACCGGAAGCGTAATACTATCAGAACATCCGTTCGAACTAACCACCACAAGCTGTACGTTGTAGGTGCCATCGGGTGAATATGTATGTGTAGGATTCTGAGCATTCGAGTTAGCTGAAGCATCGCCGAATGTCCAAGTCCATGAGGTAATATTTCCCGGTGCGGCAACATTTGAGTTGTCGGTAAAGACAGTCGGATTATTCAGACAAACGGAAGTAGCAGTAAATGCCGGAACCGGTATCGGATACACGACCACGTTTTGAGTAACCGTGGCAGTACACCCCCCAGCCGTTGTGACTACCAATGTAACGGGGTATGTGCCCGC
>JAHEYM010000207.1 GCA_023251595.1 Bacteroidota bacterium | reverse complement strand
CTTCTTCGAAGTATATATATATTCTTTTCCTTGCACAAGGAAAAGAATCCGAATCTCCCCCGCTGGAGGGGGCAGGGGGAGGACGAGCTTGCACAATCTAAACGATCTTTCGATTCTCAACAAAGGCACGTCGTAGAATAACAGAGCATCGAACATGAAACATAGTTCGAAGGTTATGGTGAATTGATATATGATAGCTCAATCATAGTTATACAACTATTTAAGCACAGGTTCACCACAAGATCGCGTAGAGAAAAGACCATCAAAAACAGCAGGCACTCCATTCTGTGGAGTTCATCATCCGCGTAGCGGAGTTGTTGCGTCCTGAAACATAGTATATCGATACTCTAATAAGACTGAGAGGACGGTAAAAAAGAGTCAGGTGTGTACCTTATCATAGCGAGGTGACGGCGAATCATACTTACATGACTTCGGTTACAATGTGAGAAGCCAGGGTTGTAATGCAGCAGGACAACTATGCGGAGAGAGATCACCCAACTGACAATAGAGTAGGGCAGCCTCGCAATATAGAACCGGCATGAAAACAATGTAGTAAGGCGGATTCAGAATAACAGAGGCTGCTTCAGCGATGGAGCAAGGTGGGGTTGAAATGACAGAAGAAGCGAAGACAATAGAGCAGGTCACCTAAACAATACAAGAGGTACTCCGACGGACTAATAAAGGGTGTAGTAACAATTACATAAAGCCTGTTTGCAATGACACAGCGTAGCATTGCGAAGGCTTGTGGTTGTAGGGAAAGTGAAAAACAGCAAGCATCCCCAGAGTCCCCAAAGTCCCACGACAACGATCTACAGAATACTCAGCAAAAAATTTATTTTCCACTAAGAGAACAATTTGGAAGTTTATACCATACATTTGGGTCTTCTTTCTAATACTTATTTTTATGACCCTCCCCGAAACAGTTAACAGTCAACAGTCAACAGTCAACAGTCAACAGTCAACAGTCAACTAAAATTAGAACCTTGCAAGTTAGCTTTTAAGCTACGAATCCTCCCAATCTTGATCCTGATCGGATTTTCTGCAATTTCATTGGATGTTTCTGCGCAGGGTTTGGCACTATCCGCCACCAAAGGAACTTTCACCGGATATTACAACGAGCCATGTCACGGAAATTCTGTGGGTAGTATCGATCTTAGTATGGGCGCTGGGACTCCGCCCTATACTTTCTTATGGTCGAATGCTGCTACCACAGAAGATTTAACGGGACTCACCGCCGGCACTTATTCTGTTGTGGTTACTGACTCTCTCGGTGTTATTGATTCACTAACAGTTACTTTAATTGAACCGAATATATTAACCGCAAATCTGTCGACCACACTCCATCATGGCTATGCGATTGCCTGCAATGGTGCGAGCACTGCTTCGATTGCACTTACAGTAAATGGCGGCACACCCTCATATACTTATTCTTGGTCTAATTCTGAAAGCACTCAAAATCTCGAAGGAATCGGAGCAGGAAATTATACGGTCACGGTTACTGATGCGAATGGTTGTTCTGTTTCCGGGAATGTCACCTTAGCACAACCCGGTTCTAAAACATCGAGTTTGTCGAGTCCGGTGAATAGCTTCGGCTTCAACATTTCCTGCGATTCGACAAATGGTGAAATCGATTTAAATGTAAGTGGTGGTGTTTCCGGATTTCGATATAATTGGAATAATGGTAAGCTGACACAAAATATATATAATTTAGATGTCGGTTCTTATTCTGTTGAGGTAAAAGACAGCAACGATTGCGCGGTAACCGATACGATTACAATCACTGCACCTGTTAAAATGGGTGTATTATCCGACAGCATAGTTGTATATCCGAATGGCAAAAATATGAGTTGTTATGGTTGCCAGGATGGAATAATCGTTGCACAGCCTGGTTCGGGCACAACACCCTATTCCTATTTATGGAATACATCAGCAACCACACAAACCATAACCGGTTGCAGTTCAGTAGCGGCTGGGTATTCAGTTGTAGTTACTGATGCCGGAGGTTGCATAAAAACATTAACCGGAATTACGCTTTCGAATGCACCAACTCCACCACCTATGCAATTATCTGCTTCAAAATCAGATTTTAATGGGAATAATATATCTTGCCACGGAAACAGTGACGGTACAATTGATTTAAGTGTTGCGTATGGAACTCCGCCGTTCACCTATTTATGGACGAACACCGCTACGACACAGGATTTATCAGGTTTAATTGCAGGTACATATAATGTTCTCGTTACCGACTCTTTCGGATTTACGGATTCCTTGAAGATTACAATGAAAGAACCTGATGTTCTTACTTCTGCATTAACTCCTGATCTTTATAACGGATATGCACTAAAATGTCACGGCAGCTTAGACGGTTCTGTTTATACAAAAATAAGAGGTGGAAATACCCCATATAATTTTCTATGGTCGGACAGTTCTACTTTAGAAACATTAAAGAATGTTGGCGTTGGTACTTACCATGTAACGGTTATCGATGCGAATAACTGTCTCATTACGGATAGCATTACGCTAACTCAACCCGATGCGATTACAGATTCTATTTCGAGTCCGGTGAATGGTTATGGCTTCAATGTCGGTTGTTCACTAAAAGACGGAATTATTAATTTATCAGCGAGTGGTGGTGTTACTTCTGCATTGGGATACACCTATAATTGGAGCAATGGTGTAATTACACAAAATCAATCAAATCTATACCCGGGCTCCTATTCTGTTATTGTTAAAGACAATAACGGATGTTCGAAGGTCGATACGATTACTCTTACAACACCACCGCCACTTACAAACTTAACGGATAGTATTAATATATATTCGAATAATGCAAATGTTAGTTGCGATACTTGTACAGATGGCGTTATTACAGCCCTTGCGACTGGAGGTACAACGCCATATACATATCTATGGAGCACTGCGCAAACAACCCAAACTATAACGGGTTGTCTACCCCTTCCTAAAACATATAATGTACAAGTTACCGATGCAGCCGGTTGTAAAAAATCTTTAGAAAGAATAATGCTCGTTCCACCAAAAAGCAACGATTGGAAAGCAACCGGTAATTATGGGAGCAGTGGCATTCTTGGCACATTGGATAGTTCGGATTTAAAAATTGTCACAAATTCTTCTGAACGAATGCGAGTGGCAGCGAATGGGAATGTGGGAATAGGGACTCAATCGCCTCAAGAGAAATTTCATGTGAATGGTGGGAATGCGAGGATTGGAGGGAATGTAATAATAGATAGTTTAGCTTTTACAGATACGTCTGCAAATCATAATGCTTATAGGATGTTGGCATGTGGGGCGAATGGAGGTATGATTCCCATTGGACCTGAGATAACACCGGCTCCTGCTCCAATTGGCACATTAGTCTGTGGATCAGGTTATCCATTCGATTATTGGAACTACAATTATTGTGATTTAGTTACATGGGATAATGTTGGTATTGGTACACATACACCCCAATCAAAATTAGAGGTTTATGGAAATGATAATTCTTCTGCGACAAGTGCGATGAATATAGCTTCACATAATGGCACTTCTATTCTCAGTGCCAGAGATGATGGTCATGTTGGAATTGGCACGGCCAACCCAATTGATAGATTACAAATAAGCACAGGTACAGAAAAAATATCATTCGGAAACATTACAGCAGCCTCTGGTAACGGCTGGTGCAATAGTTATATTGGTTTTAATGCTGCCAGAAATTCTGCAACCGGTTACTGGACTTTTGAGGGTAATGGATATTCGGATAATGGCGGTACTGTAATCATGTCTAATATCGCAGGCGATTTGTTTTTTTGTTCGCGAGATGATGGGAATGGCACAACAGTCAATAATCTTACAGATCACGATATATATACAGATACTAAAATGATAATTCGTAAAGATGGATCGGTGGGAATTGGGATTACACCACCTATACCGGGTGTCATGCTAGATGTTTGCGGAAGCATCCGTTCAAAGGAATGGATTGTGAAAACCGGGTGGACTGGGTGCGATTATGTTTTCGATCCCGAATATAAGAGAATGACATGGATGGAAAAAGCAAAATATTTTTCAGATAATAGACACTTACCACAAATAGATTCCGCGTTAGAAATGCAGAAAAATGGTTTCGCTCTCGCTAAGACTACTCAGGGAATTTTGTTCAATACTGAAGAAAATTCCCTCGATATAATCGAGCTTTATAAGCTAATAACAGAACTCAGAAAAGAAAATCTGGATTTAAAAAAGAGACTTGAAAACCTGGAAGGAACGAAGTAAATCCTGTATCAAAAACAAGAAGCTTCTGCAATGAAAACCTATCTAAATTTATTTCTTGCACTGTCATTTATCGTTTTGTTAGGTTGTGATAAAGAACCCGGCGCGAATTTCACAACTGATAAAGATACATATACAGCGGGCGAAACTATTCATTGTAAAGATGCCTCTGCAAACGCTCATAGTTGGAAATGGACAACACCGGATGGAAAAACATTTACCACCCAAAATATAGATTTTCCACTTGATAGCGATGATCTGGGCGGAACAAAAACATTTACACTGGAAGTTTTTGATAAAGATGGTGACGAAACTTCGACTATTTCAAAATCAGTTAAAGTCAATCAGTATATTTTAGCGAGTGATTATTTTGCAGTTATCGACTCCTTAGGTCAATTACCGCCGATCATTGTTTATAAACCAACTTCAAAAGGCTGTAGTTCCGGGACTGGTCAGTGGAATATTGATGCATATTTGCCGAATACATTAAGGTGCGGGGGAGAGAGCTTAAGTATTAGTTTTTTTGGAGATATGCCCTCCACACTAGCTACCTATATAGTAATATCTGACCTCGATTCTTTTAGATTAGGTACCGCTTACATTTCTATTCATCAGTGTTCGGATCCAGATCATTTTAGTTATATTACCGCCATTTCCGGGGAAGTTAATATTCTTATAACAAATAATGGTAAAATCTCAACGGTTTTTAATAATGTGAATGCATTAAATTCGATTAACCCAGGTAGCTATCCGGTATTAATTTCAGGGAACATAACATGTCGTTAATTTCAAATCATAAATAATATGAAAATTTGTCTTATTAGTCTTTCCTTCATTTTTTTCTTCTCGTATTCTTCCTCTGCACAAATTACGGATGGATATACTGATAAACAATCATATCGTGCAGGAGAAACAATTACATTTTATCTGAATGGTTCATCTGGCTGTCCTTCTCTATTACAAAACCTCGGTATTTGCAGTGTAGATAACACTTGTGCCGGGTTTGTTACTCCTCCTTCAATTATGAATATATATGGGGGTGTTGCTGTTCCATTTATTAATCTTCCCGGTTATTGCGATATGTCTCCGCAAAGTCCCACAACTGCCGAACCATGGAAAGATGGATATGGCTATTCTGCCACTGGAACATGGACAGTTCCATCAACCTTAAAAAGTGGCCTTTATTTTCTAGAAAACGAGGTTCCTTTTATCGTAAAAAATGCGGACTATCCGAGTACAGCAGATATTGTGGTTGTTTGTCCGACCAACACTATCAATGCCTATACAACTTCAGGTGGTAAAAGTTTATACGTCGATTGCACTAGAGGCGACTGCCAGAATACTTCCGGCACTACTTGCTGGAATAATCCCTGTAATACAGTACTCCAGGCTACCACCGTCTCTTTTCACAGACCACAAGAATTTAGTCAAGGGTTGATGACCTCTTTTTTAAAATGGATTAGTAATACCAATTATAATATAAATGTTATTTCGGATCAGGATTTAGATGATTATTACGAAATAATGAATGCGAAATTAATAATAGTGATTGGACATAGTGAATATTGGACAAGGAAAGCAAGGGAGAACTTCGACAAATTTGTAGATGGTGATGGTGTAAACCCAGGTAAAGATGCACTCGTTTTATCAGGAAATACTATGTGGTGGCAAGTAAGGTACGAAGATGAAAATTATATTCCTGATAATACTAAATTGTCATGCTATAGAATGGATGTTCCACTCGATTGCCAAACTCCAGCTATGCAACATGATTGTCCCTGCTGTTCAACTTTTCCTCCTCGTCTGTATGATACGCATTGTGATCCATTATTGCACACCATAAATTGGGGGGACCCGTCTTTAAAATATTCAACATTTAGCAGCATCGGCGTGTATTGGGCTTGGAATGATGGAAATGGGTTTCCGAATGGTGGTGGCTACGGTTATGAAGGCTCAGCGCCAGACGGAGTATGTATGTACGGCGGGTTTAATGGATTTGATGTAATAATAAATAATTCACCATTATTGAATTCCTCGAATATTTCCCCCGCATTTGCACAAAATGACATTATTCGATTAGCAACCGGTGAATATGATGGAACGGTGATAAGTAATTTAGATGCCAATCAAAATGTAATTGGTGGCGGTTACCCCGAACTTGATGTTACGGCCTTAGGTTTTTATCGTGCTGAGCCCATAGGTTTTGATAACACACAATATACCGGATCCTTGCATCCCAATCATTATTGTCCGTTTATTGCATTTCAAAAAACCAGCACTTCAGGAAGAGTTGTTAATACTAATTCAAATGAATGGTGTAATGACATTGGTATAGGTGGGGCGACCTTTTCTGATTCGCATTGTTCAGATTTATCTCCCGATCCTCGCATTCCTGCAATTACCCAAAACATGATTGACCTTATGTTAGCAGGTTCAAACATTTTTGCAAACGCAGCGCCAACCGAAATGAGAGGAAAACCCTCCCCAACAAATGTAAGTTACATAGCTTGCCATAATGGTTCAATTCATGCCACTCCTGGCGGTATTTATATTGACGATGGTTATAAAGTTGATCAGAACGATGGTGGTTTTAGTGCGAAGGCAATTGATTGTTCAACTTGTGACAGAGGGGCGAGAGTTGGTAATTCTAGTACAAATGAATCTCCCGGTACTGTTACACCGAATCCATTAACGAAAAGTTCCTCTAACCATTTCTCTACCTGTTACCCAAACCCATTTGCAGGCACAACGACTTTATCT
>JAHEYM010000206.1 GCA_023251595.1 Bacteroidota bacterium | reverse complement strand
CTGCCTTCACAGAATAAACAGAATCAGTAAGATCAAAAAGATTATTTACATTTATTCCTTCAAAACGAAAAGTAGTATCGGCAGCGATTGAAGAAGATTTTTTATTCCAACCAATGAAACCGAGATCTGCAATTCCAACATCCAAACGGGAATGAGTTGCAGAATCTGAGAAGGAGAAAAAATAATCCACCGACGCACCAACACCATTGAACGCACCCATGTTTTTTTTCATCGAATCGGATTGCTGCATATTTAATTTCAAAGCAAGATCCAGATATTCAGCATCCTGTTGGGTGAATAAGGATGAAGGACCTGTTGAAACTGAAAGATTATTCTGCCCTTTCAACAATGAAATTCCGGCACCCATATAAAATTGATGAGCAGTGGTTCCAATTTTTCTTGTAATTCCATATTCAATTTGTTGATATGCATACGAACGATAATTCAGATCGCTCACATCGGCAGTTTGTCCTGCAAATCTTTTATTTCCGTAAAACATTAAATTAAATGAATCGCCTGAAAAACCCGCATCGATATGTGTTCTCTCTTTTAATGCAACGAACCAGGTACAGCCGGTCATCTTGAATAAACTATCGGGACGATAAGAATAATATATTGAAGCTTCTGCATCCATTCCGAAAGCATTGGAATGTTTTAATTTATTTGAGACGATATCTTTATTCGCATCATTGATAAAATTCTGTGTTGCGAATAATCCGGCGAATTTCGTGGTAATCGCATTAGAGCCGAATCCGAAATTCATTCCGGTACCGATCATAATTCTTTTTTCGGGATGACGCGATTCAAATCCTGAATTACACCAAGGACTCGTGATAAGTAACGGTGAATAAAAAAGAAAGAAGAGGGCTTGAGAGATACTAACCATACAGCGTTTGAACGAAGGTCAAAAGTAGGAATTTTTACTCGACCTTGTATGTGAAATCACCCGTAAGCTTCAGATTAAGGCGGTAATTGCTGTATATTTTGATATATTTATTGTCAGGAATGGTGGTAAATCCGGCAGAGATAATCACGAATTTTGCTCTCAGCAGATTATCGATTTTCTGCTCAGTGACCGGAATCAGAATCTTGGATCTTTTTGGGGTTGTCACATAATAATTGGCATCGACGGGGGCAGCATCAACACGGGTATTGGCAAATAATGAATCGATGACATAACCGCTTGCATCCAATAAACGTAATTGAAGATAAGCATCGAATGGGAACCCATTATCGGCGATTATGGTAAAGGTTCCGTTTTTAATTCTTTCGGGGTGAGAAACGCTGTTGAAAGAGAAGTTAGTGGTATCAACTAATGTTAGATGATTAGCCATGAAATCTAATGGAATTTCCAGATTCAGACTGGTTTTCAGCGTACTCGCGTGATAGATAAAATCGTTGCCATTCGAAATATTTCCGTTCGGATTTATCCTCACCGTTAAATCGTATCCGAATTCATTTGGGAGGTTTTCTATCAGGGCTTTTGCATTTGAATTTGAGTTATCGAGCAGCAATGTGGTGAAGGAAGGTGTTACGGGTGAAGCGGGATTTCCGGTCTCAACAGCCCTTGGAATCACGATGGGAGTAGAAACGCCCGAACCACTAAGTGTGACTGAGTTTCCGGTTGCTGTATTAACCGCCTGAAGATTATTTATTTGCGCAATCGCATCAGCACCGATTCCATTTTCAACCGAAACAGAAAGACGAACGCTATCCAACAATATGCTGCCGCTTGTAATTTTTTTGAAGAGATCGACAGGTGAAGTTCCGGGTCCAACTTGTTGTGTATCCGTTCCGAGATAACCTTTTGCGTATTCCGGATATAGATCAGAGAAACTCGTTTGAACCCAAATACTATCGTTCAACGTTAATGTTTGTACAACTCCTGTCGAATCAATTCTCCCAAGTAAATTGAAATAGAAAGTATTAACAGTGTCCTGATTAATGCCTCTCAAATCGACGGCGTAGCTTGTAAAATCATAGCTTTTATGAATATGAGAACTTCCGAAAGGAGGAGCGGGCGGAATACTCTCGGTTGCTTTGAAAACGCGGTTATTGAGACGGGCGGAAGGGATTGTATATGTAAACCGAAGCGTATCGGGAAGTGTATTATAGGCATCAATATTTATCATTCCGGAGCGGACAATCATCTTAGTGAGTCTGATATCGTTCATCGCGAAAGGCAGCAGAGACGTGGATTTCACGAGATCTTGTGCAGGGAACACGGCGGTAGCGGAGGACGCCTGAACACCGTAAATCCGCAAAGTAGCTGTGATTGCATTGTTTGTGTCAAGCGTAATTCCGGGTGGAGCGGGAGCACCGGGACTTTGCATATTTGAAATAGTGGCAACCATTTGTCCTTCAACAGTTTCACCCGCCAGAGAAACCGTACGTGTCTGGGTTGCTCCTGGCGGAACATGATCAAAAGTTCCTGTTGCGATTAAATTCCCATTGGTTTGGTTGTTGAGGGTGAAAATGATCGAGTCCATCGAAATGGGAAACCCATTGTGAATGGTGATATCCATGTAACCGTCAAGCAAAGTCATTGATTGAAAAATGGTATCGGCATTGATAGGATAAATTGTCGGAGGCAAAGTGATTGCAGGCACTCCTACACCTGTTGCGCCTTGCCCGTAGAGAAGAATAAGTAGTCCGATTTGCGCATTTTGACGTCCCATATCGCCAAGGGTAACGGACTTTGTAACTTCTCTTTCACCAATCGTCAAAGCAGATAATTTGTAAGAACTGGATAGTGTTGTATCCGGCATTTTAAAAAGCGTGTCGATAGCGAGATTGTATATCGTATTTTGATAAACGAGTGTTAATGAATTGTCGGAATTTGTATGAAGAAGACTGTCGGCAATGAGATTTGAGATGGAAAGGGAAGAATTTGCAATCGGAGCCATGATATTCGTTTCCCAACGTGGTTTATCCATATCGTGACGGCATGAAGTCAGAAACAGAAACAGGAAGAGAAAGAGTGAATGAGTAAAAATGCTAATAGCCTCCTGCTTAAGCTGGAGGGGAGTGAAAGAGTTCTGTTTTTTCATGCGGATGGGGTCGATTGAAGGAATAAAAGTAGGGGATTTTATCCGTTTCGACAAATTGTTGCTCGAAAAGTGCAAGGAGTTATGAGGTATGAGTTATGAGTTATGAGGTATGAGGTATGAGGTATGAGGTGGAAGTTTCTTTGCGGCTTTGCGTCTTTGCGGGCAGTCTATAATTATGTAAATGCAACGTTTGTATCTATTTCACATCTTTGAATAGTCTCACACACAGCCCGTCCGAATAGGGACAATAATTATTTAATTGAGCCATCCAGCCGTCTGTGCCGACAACGGAGAAGCTCCAGGCATTGGTGCCATCATCATCGGTGGAGCTCCAGTAGAATGTGCTGCTGCCCATCCACAATGTTTCGCCACCGGATCTGTAGCCGGAATATAAAGCATTAAATCCGCTTTTTCCACCGGGAATTAATTGTTTAAATACTTTTAATTTATTCGCTCCCAAATAATTATATAAAGTTTCCCATTCTTTTTTACTCGGGAGATGCCAACCCGGTGGAGAAATTATTTTTGCCGTTTGCCAGTCGTAAAAATATCCGTATTTTGAAATGTTATTTGTGTCTTCTCCCGGGACCCAGTAATTACCTTTTGCTGGTTTATAGGCAAAGTTTTCTGCCATAACCCATTGCGTTCCGATCTTCACAGTTTTATATGTTTTTCCATCAACAGAATCGGTGAGAGTTCCTGTTTCCTGAGCCTGAAGGGCTGAAAAAACAATTGTCAACAAAGGTAAGAGAAAAAGTTTTTTCATTTATTTATTTTTCGCGCAGATTACGCAGAATTTAGCAGATATTATTTGTTTTCGGTAACTGTAATCTGCAAAATCTGCGCGACACAAATTATAGATGATTGAGTAGTAGCAGATGATCAATAATTTTTCAATGCAGCTTTGATAAGCGTATCTTTTTGAGCCGTTGTTAGTACGAAATTATATTTATATAGCGCGTTTTCCCAATCACCATAATTCGGATTTGGGAGAATGATATATTTATCACCAAAATCCGCCGCATGTGAAATTGTATTTTGCAGTCTTTCTTCAGTTGTTTTCTTATCGAAAAGGTCGCTGAAATCTGCGAGATTATCGCCGATAAACAGAATAATATCATGATCGATATCTACTTTTTTTCTTCGGTCTTCTTTGCTCGAGGAGGTCTGTTTTGTCAAGAGATGTTCTTTATCTGCAAAGGGAAAACCGAACTTAATCATGTTTTTTAGCGTGCTGTTTGTTTCGGTTGAATCCCGATTTGTAATATAAAAGATTTCGATCTTTTTATCCGCAGCATATTTGAAGAATGAGAGGGAACCGGCGAGTGTATCACAATTTGATTGGTTTGTCCAGTCATGCCAGGTTTCGACGACGTAATCTTTCCCTTGCAATGCCTGATGAACTGAATAAGGACTGTTATCGAAGATGGTTTCATCGATGTCGGTGATGATCGCTTTTGGTTGCCCGAAACGTTTCAGTCTTGCATCGTCAACTTTGTATCTTGCAAGATTGTATGCCTGAAAACATAATGCCTTGTACTCGGCCGCCTGTTGTTGGTACAATGCAGTGAATAGTTTACCATCAAGGTTGATTCCATTCTCTGCTTTTGTGATTGGTGTCGGCGTGATTAAGGCTTGCTGGTCTTTTTTGGGTGAAGTGCAGGCAAATACTGAGAAGATCAGTATAAAAAGAGTATGTATTTTCATAATAAAATAGCGTAAATCCGGCTGCAAAGGTAGTCAACTTACAATAAATTTGTACCTTTACTTTCCCTAAGATTTGAGTTAATTAATTTTTCCTCATCTAGACAATAACTTATGAAAAGGATACTATTACTACTCTTTTCTGCTCTGGTAATAACTTTACACTCGCAGACCATTGTTGTAGATTACGATGGAAATGTGTACCCTACCGTGACGATTGGAACGCAGATGTGGCTGAAAGAAAATTTAAGGTCTGTTCATTACACGGATGGCTCGTTAATTGGAAATGCGTGTTGGTACAACAATAATCTCTCTACAGACACAACTTATGGAAAGTTGTACCAATGGGATGCCGCTATGAAAAACAGTCAAACGGAAATGACTCAAGGTGTTTGTCCAACTGACTGGCATCTACCAAAGGATGCAGAGTGGATACAGTTATTTAATACTGTAAGCGATTCAAATAATTGTGCATTTGCTTTGAAAGACACCAACACTACTTTTTGGACTCAGCCATTAATTGCGTCAAATTCGACAGGATTCAGCATTGTTGGGGGAGGGAATGGTTATGTATGTTCCACATTTGATTTGATGGGAACCCATGCAGAGTTCTGGACTTCAACCGAAATAAGTTCTACCGAAGCGAAAAACTGGTCTGCAAATAATCAGTCAGGCGCGATGTTCCGGCATTATAATCAGGATAAGCCGAACGGCTTTTCTGTTCGTTGTGTGAGAAACACGCCTGCCGGAATCCGGGATCCCGAAGAAGAATTTAATGAAAATTTTATTGTATATATTAATAAAAGCGAAAACTCAATTTTGATTTCTTCTCAAAATAATACGGGAAATATTGTTGGTTATTGTATTCTTGCTGTAGATGGAAAAATACTTTCTTCCGGCAATTTTATTTCTAAAAAGGAGATAATACTTCCGGACGTTGCGAGTGGAATTTATATACTCTCACTGCTAAACAACCATGAGAGATTATTTAAAAAATTAATTATAAGCCGTTAACTATTACAATGGCATCACAAAAAAAAGTTTTTTTAAATTCAGAAGGCGATCGCTGGTATTCAAGGAATAAACAGTCCATGAACCTTGATCCTTCGAATTCGTTTGATCCTGTCATTCAGGCAATCCATGAACTGAAAATTACATCTGAAAGAATCCTTGAAATCGGGTGTTCAGGAGGCACCCGATTAAATCGACTTAACAAAGTTTTTGGTTCAGCGTGTTTTGGTATTGACCCGTCAGGCATTGCAATCGAAAATGGCAAAAATGAATTTCTTAAAATTTCATTAGCAGTTGGTACGGCTGACTCATTACCGTTTGAAAATAATAAATTTGACTTAATTATTTTTGGTTTCTGTTTATATCTTTGTGATAGAAATGATCTGTTCAAAATAGTATCAGAAGCCGATAGATGTTTGGTTGATAAAGGTTTTGTTGTAATTAAAGATTTTTATCCTCCTTTCCCGTATAAGAATAAATATTCTCACGAAGAAGGTATCTATAGTTATAAAATGGATTATTCGAAAATGTTTAGCTGGAACCCTGAATATTCTGAAATTTATAATAAAGTTTTTACCCATTCCGGAATTAATGACATAAATAATCCGGATGAGAGAATTGCTGTCACTGTGTTGAGTAAAAACGTTGAATCTGCGTATCCTTTGGAGCCTTTTGGAAGATCATCGAACTGATATTTGAGTTAAATTCGTTCCAAAACTTTGAGAATCAATTCATCCATCACTTTATCGAGGTTGAGAGTGTGCGTTTTGTTGATCCGATTCGCAACGATGGCGTTAACCGAACAGCATTTGTGGCCTAAAACTCTGCTCAAGCCATAAATGGCGCCGGTTTCCATCTCGAAATTGGTAATTTTCTTCCCCCGAAAACTAAAACTTGTAAGCGAAGGAATCAGATCTTTTCTTGCGAGATCATATCTTAAAACCCGTCCCTGGGGAGCATAAAATCCGGAGCAGGATACAGTTATACCTTTATGCATATCGTAGCCGAGACGTTCAATCAGGACTGAATCACCATTTGCCAAATATGGTTTCGGCATACCGCCTTCAGTCTAATAATGAGCACAAAATTGTGTGTGAAGTTCTTTTTCATCACCCGAATTTTTTAACACATAATAATTGAGAAGTCCGTCTAAACCGAGCCCGACTTCCGAAACCACAAAAGAATCGGAAGGGATATCTGCCTGTAGTGAACCGGAAGTACCTATTCTGATGATATTGAGACTCTTGTGCGATTCGTGAATCGTGCGTGAATGCAGG
>JAHEYM010000205.1 GCA_023251595.1 Bacteroidota bacterium | reverse complement strand
ACAACATATTCATGGAGTACGGGAGAAACGACACAGAGTATAACGGTGAATACTTCCGGTAGCTATACATGTACGATTTCGAATGCAGGCGGTTGCACTGCTGTTTCGGCAGCTACCGTTGTAACCGTTTCGAGCGCACCTGCCGCAAGTATTACAGCAGGTGGCCCCACAACGTTCTGTTCAGGTGGAAATGTGGTTCTGACTGCAAATGTCGGTACCGGTTATTTATGGAGTACGGGTTCTACGTTGCAATCCATCACCACACTCACTTCAGGAAGTTATACAGTCACGGTGACATACGCCGGAGGTTGCACAGCTACGAGTGCAGTAACAACCGTACAAGTGAATGCACCACCAACAGTCACGATTACACCTTCAGGACCGACCGCAATTTGCAGTGGTGGAAACGTGACGCTCACATCTACATTAGGAGTTTCCTATTTATGGAGCGATGGAAGTACGACACAGAGTATCACGACAAATTCCTCCGGTAACTATACAGTTACGTTGACGGATGTAAATGGATGCACTGCGACTTCAACTACGACAACCGTAAGTGTGAGTACACCGACACCTGCTACTATCACTGCTTCCGGGCCAACAACATTCTGTAACGGAGGAAGTGTAACATTAACCTCAACCGCAGGAACATCTTATCTATGGAGCACTGGTGCAACGACGCAAGCAATCACTGTGAATGCGAATGGAAGTTACAGCGTTGTGCTGACTTCTGCCGGTGGCTGTACTTCGACTTCATTACCAACTATAGTGATCGTGAATCCAAGTCCCGCGATACCTGTTATCACAGCGTCAGGTCCGACCAGTTTCTGTTCGGGTGGAACGGTGGATCTCACCTCGACTGTTGCTCCTTCTTATGTGTGGAGTTCGGGGGGAGTAAGTCAAATGATTACGGTGAACATAAGTGGTAACTATATAGTTACGGTAACCGACCTCAATGGTTGTACAGCGGCTTCGACACCTACCGTTGTAACCGTGAATCCTGCACCGGCAATTCCGGTGATTACACCATCAGGACCAATCACTTTCTGTACGGGAGGAAATGTTACGTTGACATCGAGTGTATCGACTTCATATTTATGGAGTACAGGTGCAACCACGCAAAGTATAAACGTTACAACAGGCGGAACCTATAGTGTCGTTGCGACAAATGGTTCGGGATGTTCTGCGACTTCGACAAGTACGACGGTGACAGTAAATCCTGTTCCGACAACACCTGTTATTTCGGCGTCAGGTCCGACCACATTCTGTACGGGTGGAAGTGTGACATTAAATTGTACTGCTGCAAGTTCTTATCTATGGAGCAATGGTGCAACGACGCAAAGTATTACGGTAAATACATCCGGTACGTATAGTGTTACAGTTACGAATGCTTCAGGTTGTACAGCCACTTCGACAAGCTCGATCAACGTGGTAGTGAATCCGGTTACTGCTGCAACTATAACCGTGAGTGGTCCGACGACATTCTGTGCCGGTGGAAGCACAACGCTGACAACGAATGTCGGACAAAGTTATATGTGGAGTACCGGTGCAACGACACAGGCAATCACAGTGAACACTTCCGGTAACTATACAGTTACGGTTACATATATAGGTGGATGTGTTTCGACTTCAGGCAGTACAACCATCACAGTGAATCCGACTCCGGCAACACCGATCATTACCACATCGGGACCGACCACATTCTGTACAGGAGGAAGTGTAACGCTGACTGCGCCAAATTCAACAAGTTATCTATGGAGCACAGGTGCAACATCGCAGAGCATTACACCAACGACTTCCGGAAACTATTCTGTGACCGTTGGTAACGCGAGTGGATGCACAGCGACAAGCGCAGTAACAATCGTTACAGTTAATGCAGCATTGCAGGCAACAATTTCTGCAGCAGGACCAACGACCTTCTGTCCCGGAGGATCTGTAACATTGACGGCGAATAATGCATCCTCATATTTATGGAGCAATGGAGCCACAACACAATCGATTGTTGCGAACACTTCGGGTAGCTATACAGTTACGGTTACATATATAGGTGGCTGTACATCGACATCCGCACCAATGGCAGTGACAGTAAGTCCGACGCCGAGTACACCGATCATTACGACATCAGGTCCGACAACCTTCTGTTCAGGCGGTAGTGTAACTCTTTCATCGAGTCTGGCAACGACGTACTTATGGAGTACGGGTGCCACGACAGCGAATATTGTGGTGACTACTTCCGGTAACTATACAGTTACGGTAACGAATGCATCAGGTTGCACGGCCACAAGTTCAGTGACCGTCGTCACAGTTAACGGAGCTACGGCGGCAGGTGTATCGGCATCTGGTCCGACAACGTTCTGTCAGGGTGGAAACATAACATTGACGGCAGATCCCGGCACATCTTATTTGTGGAGCACGGGACAAACGACACAAAGTATTTTTGTAACCACAGGAGGTACATATACAGTTACGGTAACGTATCCCGGACCATGCACATCAGCATCGAATCCGATTGTGGTGGTGGTGAATCCGGCGGCGATCTCTACAATTTCATGCTCTCCTGATACGAAGTTCTGCCAGGGTGATACACTTACATTAACTGCAAATGGCAGTGGTGGAAACTATGTCTGGAACACCGGTGCTATTACGCAAACGATAACCGCATTCAATGGTGGTATATATACAGTTACCGTAACCGATTTGAATGCATGTTCAGCATCGAGTTCGATCACATTGACAAGTTATACCGCGGCTGTCGCGGCATTTACCTCATCAGTCACATGGAATACTGCAACATTTATAGATCAATCACAACACGCTCAGATATATTATTGGGATTTCGGTGATGGAACATCATCGAATG
This sequence comes from Bacteroidota bacterium, assembly GCA_023251595.1. Taxonomy (GTDB): domain Bacteria; phylum Bacteroidota; class Bacteroidia; order AKYH767-A; family JABDAW01; genus JAHEYM01. The sequence continues at coordinate 4,224 of JAHEYM010000205.1, read as the reverse complement.
TGTCGAACCCGGTTCATCAGTATAATGTGGATGGTACCTATACAGTTATGCAGATTATCACGAACCCTTGTGGCTCGGACACGGTAATCCATAATGTAACGATCTTCACGACAGGAATCGGTTCGAACGCGAATGAGGACGGTGTATATATATATCCGAATCCGGCGAGTGAACAATTGAATGTTTGGATCAACGAAGGCACGTGGGTTCACACGAATATTGTGTTGACGGATATGTTAGGTAAAATAATATATTCGCAGGATGTAGAGAATCCCGGAACACATTTCACCACGCAAATAAAAGTAAATGAATTTGCACCCGGAGTATATTTCCTAAACGTAAGTTCAGGAGAGGCGAGGATGGTGAAGAAAGTGGTGGTTGAGTAGAGGCGTTGCATGCAACGACTTGCGAAATGGTGAATGATAATTTTTTCGAACAGGTATATGAGATTGCACGATTGGTTCCGAAAGGACGTGTAACCAGTTACGGTGCGATTGCTAAGTGTATAGGTACGGGTAAAGCCTCGCGCATGGTGGGATGGGCAATGAATGCCGCGCATGATGCAACACCAAAAGTTCCCGCACATCGTGTGGTAAACAGAAATGGTTTATTAACCGGTAAATTTCATTTTCAAACCGATACACAAATGCAGGAATTGTTGGAGAAAGAAGGAATCGAAGTTCGTGATGATAAGGTTGTGAGGTTTAAAGAGCTTTTTTGGGAACCGCTTTTAGAAATATAATTAGGAATTGAGAATTAGGAATTAGGAGAGAAAGAAGGAAAGAGTGAAATAACTAACCCCTAACCACTAATCCCTAACCCCTAATTTCGTATCTTTACAGCAAATAAACGCAGGAAAATGGCTATCACGAAAGAACAGGTATTGGATGCACTTCGCTATGTTGAAGAGCCCGATCTGAAGAAGGATTTAGTAACCCTCAACATGATAAAGGACATTGAAGTTGAAGGCAAAAATGTGAGTTTTACGGTGATACTTACAACACCGGCTTGTCCGCTTAAAGGGTTGATTGAGCGTGCCTGTATCAATGCCATCGTGCACTATGTGGACGCAGATGCACAGGTAACAGTGAACATGACCGCGAATGTTACAAGCAAGCGAACGGATGATAAAGTCATGCTTCCGGGAGTGAAAAATATTATCGCAGTTGCATCCGGCAAAGGCGGTGTAGGGAAATCTACGGTAGCTGCAAATCTCGCGGTGGCACTCGCTGCAAATGGTGCGAAAGTGGGATTGGTTGACGCCGATATTTATGGTCCGTCGATACCGATCATGTTCGGAATTCAGGGCGAACAACCTTTTGTGCAGGAAGAAGGCGACAGACAATTGATGATACCGATCGAGAAATTCGGTGTGAAAATATTATCTATAGGATTATTGGTCGAGCCCGATAAAGCGCTTGTGTGGCGGGGACCGATGGCATCGCGTGCACTTCAGCAATTATTTTCGGATGCCGTTTGGGGTGAATTAGATTATATGATTGTTGATCTTCCTCCGGGAACAGGTGATATTCATCTCACTTTGGTTTCATCGATGCCCGTAACTGGTGCTGTGATTGTGACGACGCCGCAGAATGTTTCGTTGGCGGATGCGAGGAAAGGTGTTGCGATGTTTCAGATGGATGCAATAAATGTCCCGGTGTTAGGTTTGGTTGAAAATATGGCATATTTCACTCCGGCAGAATTACCCGAAAATAAATATTATATATTCGGAAAAGAAGGTGGAAAAAGATTAGCCGAGGAAATGCATATTCCGTTTTTAGGACAACTTCCGTTAATACAAAGTATTTGTGAGTCGGGCGATGTGGGAAAACCAATTGTTACAGATACAAATTCAACCGCCGCAAAAGCATATAGAGAATTAGCAGAGAGCGTTGCACAACAGGTTGCAATTAGCAATCAAAAATCTTTGCATAAAGAACAAACAGCTTCTGCAAATAATTAGGAATTAGGAATTACGAATTAGGAGAGAATAGGGAACTGAATTATGGGATTAAATAGAGATCCGGAATTTATTAAGAAGATTGAAAATTCGATCGATTCGATGCGACCTTATTTAGTTGCAGATGGTGGTGATGTGGAGCTCTATGATGTGACAGATGAGATGGTGGTGAAACTCCGATTTATCGGAAATTGTTCTTCCTGCAAAATGAGTACAATGACTTTGAAAGCGGGGATGGAACAAACGATTATGAAATCAATACCGGAGATAAAGGCGGTGGAAGCGGTGGAGTGATTTAATTAGGAATTGAGAATTAGGAATTAGGGGAGGAGAATCAATTTTTATGAAAATGTAACTTATACGGATTTTTTCCGTACCTTTGTTTCTTGTAAAAATTAGCGACATGCGAAAACAGGTGAAATTATCAACGCAAGCCCGATTTGATACAAAACTGACAAGGATACAAAAAGAATTTTTTGAGTATGCGGCCAGTATAGGAGGCTTCAGAACCTTAACAGATTTTGTAATAACTTCTGCTGAAGAAAAGGCAAAAAAAATTATTGATCAACATGAAGCATTTCTTATCTCAGAGAAGGATAAGGAAATTTTCTTTAATGCGCTTATGCATCCAAAAGGACCTAATAAAAAATTGGTTGCTGCTGCAAAACGTTACAATAATTCCCTTTCTAACAAATGACTTCTCATACAGTTCCATTAGACTACTCTTTTAATAAAAAAGATTTTTTCTGTGGGAAGAGTATGTTGGATGTTTACTTGCACGAACAAGCAGGACAGGACATGAAAAGAAAATTATGTGTTGTGTTCATACTCCCTCACGAAAAGAATTTGATTAAGGGCTACTATACTTTATCTAATCACTGTACTCCAAAAGAAATTGTGCCGGAGAAGATCATAAAAAAAATGCCACCATCATATTCTCATCTCCCTACTACTTTAATGGGTCGGTTGGCAGTTGATCAGAAGTTTATGAAGCAAGGAATAGGTGAGCTTCTATTATTAGATGCACTTAAACGAAGTTATCACATCTCGATAAGCAGCTTAGGATCATTTGCGGTTGTTGTTGATCCATTGGATGAGGAATCTAAAAGATTCTATTCTAAATATGGTTTTCATCAGTTACAAAGTAGCAACAAAATGTTTCTGCTAATGAATGATATAACCAAATTATTTTAGTCCTAAAATGAGACCAATAAAATGCAAACAACAGAATTGAAAGCTTTCAAGAAATTTGGTCCGGGTTACTTCATTCGTGAGCAGATGGAAATGCGTGAGTGGACTCAGGATGATCTTTCTGAAGCTACTGGCTTTACTGTCAAGCACCTCTACAAAATTCTTCAGAATCAACAACCAATTACGTTGGATATGGCAAGGGTACTTGGCGAGGTTTTTAACACATCTGCGCAGTACTGGATTAATATTGACACGAGATATCGAGTTTGGTTGACTGAACCGAATTTGGATGCACCCTTTCAATCCGGTTTGGTAAAACAATCAACTCTTCAAAGCACAGTAGGTTATACCAATACAAGAGGTGTTTACGAAGGAGATGTTACTTGCCAAATACTCATCAATAAACAAAAGTATAAAATCTTGAAAATTAATAACGTTATACTATCTTCAAATCGATTGCAATAATGGAAAAGATCGGGTTAATAGTATAGCCCTGACTATTTCTAATCATCTATATCTTTGTCAACATATTCATCTAACTAACCTACGGTCATGTCACACGCCGAACAAATAAAACAATTATTGGAGGAAGTAAAAGCTGCCCCCTTCCGTGATGTGTTGCTAACTGTTAACAAAATACTTCAGGAATTTCCTTTGTTGACGAAGGTTGAGAAAAAGGAAGTTGCAGAGGGTTTTTATAATGAGATAAAAAATCAGCACTCCGAGAAACCACAACTTTTTTGTTTTTCGAAATATCTTCTTGGAGTCACTCATTTTTTTAATGAGGAATATGAACAGGCATTAGTTACGCTGAACGAAACACAAAAATTATTTTCCGAACAAAATGATTTGGATGGAGTTGCTATCTGCTTCGGAATGTGTGGCGCAATTTACAGGACTCTTGGTGATGTTGATCTTGCATTAAAAGGAATTTGGGAGTCCTATAATCAATTGAAGAAGTCGGGAGCGTATCCACATAATCTCATGGCGGCATGCTATCAGATTGGAAGTATATATCTGGAAATGCAGAACTACACAGACGCCATCCCATTTTTCCATTCAGCACTCGAAAT
>JAHEYM010000204.1 GCA_023251595.1 Bacteroidota bacterium | reverse complement strand
CGCTACTCATAGCGTACATTTCGCAATTAGTGATAGATTTTAATTTAATCAATTAGTTGATAATGAATAAGGTAATTTAGTTCAGTTTTTTCATGCAGTAGCGCAAACAGATTTTGAGTTGTTCATGCGTTCGTTTTGCGGCTTTGCGAAGTTTTTTGCTTGTCCAACTATTATATTTGAGCGCTAACACGCAAAAAATTACGCAAGACCTCTGTTACCGGGAGGCTTGTATTAACCCTTTGTCAACAGTTTTTTCAGATAAGCTTTTTCTTGCTCGTATGTCATACCAATTATTTCCTGAGCCAGTTTGTCGCGGATGTCACGCATCATTTTTACAGGATCAAAATCTTCGGTCGAAGTCTTTTTATTTTTCGTCTTTGTTTTCATGTTGCAAATATTTCTTTTGGTGAACGTATTTCAAGTAACGGATAACCGTGTCTGAGGTTAATAGAATTATACCCACGAATTCTTTCAAGATTTACAATGTGTTTAAAGTTCCAGCTCGCAAGCACGTCCGCTTTACATACTGTTGCAATAGCTATATGCTGGCAGTCGATTAAGCTCGTCTTACCAACAACTTTTTCAGAAATGTACGTGTCTGCCAGTTTAAGAGCTTCGTCTGTCAACTCAACTCGTTCGATTTGAGATTTCGGTAAGGTCTTTAAATAATTTTTAACGTGTAGAGGTGCTCGAAGTAATTCTGCTTCAAGAAGTGTCGATACGATAATTGTCGCTTTTTTATTAATGACGTGTTCAAACATAGGCTTTGTGTCTGCCGAAAAAACTTTGGCAAAAACGCCTCCAATTACTGATGTGTCAAGATAGATACGCATGAGATGTAAAGATACGAAAAAAATAAATGTCAATGAAATAGTCTGTCGGAGTGGTCGTCCAAGCCTTGCCGGTAACGAGGGAACAGGGCATATTCTGAAGGTCAAAGGTAACGTAAATTTCATATATCCAATCTATTCAAAGGATTCAATATCTGATCGAAACCTTTTGTAGTTATATGGGTGTATAATTCGGTGGTTTTGCTGCTTGAATGCCGAAACATTTTGGCTCACAGAGAAAGGTTGGGAACAGTGTCGTATTCATCAGGTTATTTCATTTGCTTATTAGTGAAACATCTGAAGAAGAGTTTCGACCTTAACAGTGTGCAGACAGGTAGGGGAGGGGAGGAGGCATTTCGTTTTTCCACCAAACTTTCACCCCGATGGGGCTTTTGATTTTCTATTTTCGTCAAATCGTGAAGCCTTGATGGCGCATTGGGGTTCGGTGACCGGCGATTCCCCATTCGTGTTAAACTTCTCCCTGTTTTACGAAAAACTCAATAACGACGGTACTTGCGATGCACGACTATGACGATTGAGCTAGACCACTATGGCGGTTGTTATACACCTCTATGGCGATTGATATGCAATAGTATGGTGATTGATATACACCTCTATGGCGATTGATATGCAATAGTATGGTGATTGTTATACACCCCTATGGCGATTGATATGCAATAGTATGGTGATTGTTATACCCAACTACGGCGCCTGTTGTATCACAGTAGGGTGATTGTTATTCCCCACTACGGCGCCTGTTATACCACAGTATTGTGATTGATATGCAATAGTATGGTGATTGTTATACACCACTATGGCGATTGTTATACCTCCGTACAGCGAATTTTCTCCCTCGCTATGGCGTATGTTCTACCACATTGTGGCAATTGCTATAACACATTATGTTGACTTTCTTGTGGTGTATTTCTGTATGCCCGGAGATGGTAGCTGAACGGGTTTCCAACTTCCCCAATTGCGCTAAATTCGTCATCCTTTACGGACGCGGTTTATCCTCTCCGGGGCATCGCTTTCTATTAAGGTTAAACCCCTTCAGGGTTTTTGATTTTCGGTCTTCCCCAAATCGTACAACCTTGACGGCGTGCAGGGGTGGGGTAGGGGCAACCGTTTTCTACCAAACTTTCACCACTACGTGGTTTTTGATTGTCGGTGTCCACCAAATCGTGCAACATTTTTCATAAACGTCATTCCGCAAATATATAAATATATATTTATCACCCGTAAATTCTAATACCTCATAATTCATAGCTCATAGTTCATAGCTCATAGCTGTGAAGTCGTTGCATGCAATGCCTCTACGTCACCCAATCCTCTATACCACTAATTGTTAATTATTAATTGTTAATTGATCAGAAATCTTTTACCTTCGCCCCGCTTTTTCAGATCAAAGTACCCCTGATGCTGAAAAGATGGTCTCCTGAGTCCTCGTCAGTCGATCACAAATATCCTGATCATCTCATTGGTTAGTCCCGCGAAAGATGGGATTCATCTGTGTTTATTCTTGCTCCTTATACCAACTCAATTGACCTAACTACACCTAAACTTCACCCTGATGAAAAACATTCAATTGTTCAACCTATCAACCTATCAACCCATCAACCTATCAACCCTTTTTCTAACCATCGCACTCGTCGGAATCCTCTCCACACAGGCGAATGCGCAACTCGATGCGTACGCGGTTACACGCAACGAAGGCATCACCTTTAACTCTATCAGTGGAACCGGTACAGCAGTTACTGACTGGCGTAACGCGAATAACAGCGACAACAATTTGTCGAACGCGATTACCATTCCTTTCAATTTCTTTTACGATGGCGCGGTGCAACATGAGGTTCTCGTTTCGACAAATGGTTTCATAACTTTTAACACGGCTACTCCATCAGATGGCGCAGATCCTTCCTCGTATGGTCCTAACAATCAATCCTTATACGCACCCCAGACTGTGCAGACCTTAGCTCCGCTTTATCAGGATATGGATGTAGCTGATCTAAACGCGGCGATCTACTACGCGACAGAAGGTAGCTCGCCAAACCGGACTTTTGTGGTTGAATGGACTCACTTCCACCAAACCGGAAGCGATGGTGATGTAACATTCCAGGTGCGTTTGTCTGAAACCGGCAATACGATTGAATTTGTGTATGGTACAATGACCACAAACTCCGACGTGGTAGCTTTTGTCTGCGGACTTAACTCTTCGACATTAGTCGCTTGGGTAGCCTCGTTTCCTTATTCACAGATCATCGAACAACAAGGAGCACAAAATGATATAACTTCCACTATTTTCAGTGGTAATCAGGATTTTAAACGTGTCTATCCCACTACCAATAGCAAACTCACATTCACAGTTCATGCCCCAACTGCGGGTGGATTGGATGTAACTTTCGCGGGTGGTGGTATTGCAACTAACCGAATCCAGGGTTTTGATTATAGTTGGGGAAATGCTTCCACATTGATGTATGATGGCTCTGTGATCGTTGCAGGTGGAACGGATCAAAGTCAGGCGGGCGATCACGATGCAGTCGCGTTGGTAAAATTCAATCCGGACGGATCAATTGACGAAAATTTTGGAGATTTTGATGGCTCATTAGTATCCGATCTAGGTGCAGGCGGATCTGGCGCTAATGCTGTCCTGATACAACCGGGCGATGGATTTATCGTAGTTGCCGGTTATGCCGATAATGGACTCGGTAATCAGGACATCATGTTGGCGCGTTATTACGATGGAGGCGGAGGTCTCGATCTTGACTTCGGCACAAACGGCATCGTCTTAACCGATCTTAGCAGTGATGACGGAGCACGTGCGATGGTTATTCAGGGCGATGGCAAATTATTGGTGGGGGGGCATATTACTGATGATGGTTCGGGCGACAACAATATGGTTGTACTTCGATACAATACTGATGGCACACTCGATAATACTTTCGGCACGAATGGCGTGGTTACTCCCGGCACGGGATATTTCGGAATGATAAACGCGATCGCTCTTCAAAGCGATGGTAAAATTGTTGCGGGGGGAAGCAGTGCTCCATCCGGTGTATCTCTCGTTACTGTGGTACGGCTCAACGCCGATGGAAGCTTTGACAACACTTTTGGCACAGGTGGTATCGCAACAGCAGCCCCACTTGGCATTAGTGATAATGCTTATGCTATCGCGATTCAAAACGATGGAAAAATAGTTCTTGGTGGAAACAGTTGGAATAACTTTAATAATGATATGAATCTGGTCAGGTTCAACAGTAATGGTACGCTTGACAATACTTTCGATTCTGATGGTATGCTTACTATTGCCATCGGTACTCATTCAGAGGTAATAAGATCTATTGCTATTCAGAGCGATGGTAAAATCATTGCGGGTGGGATTACAAATAACGGCAGCGATGATGATTTTGCACTTTTGCGATACAATACGAACGGTTCTTTGGATAACAGTTTTGATGGGGACGGTAAGGTCATCACACATATTACTTCTAATTCTGACCAAATCGCTTCGGTACTTCTACAGAGCGATGGCAATATTATAGTTGCGGGTACCGCTGATAATAGTGTGGCCGTGGGTCGTTACAACGTGTGCGGAAACTCTTTGATCGCAACTGCAACTACGTCTGCATCAGTTTGCAGTGGTACAGGGGTCACACTTTATACCGGATCAGGCAGTGCATTGGGTTGCGATGGTTTGAATGATTATGTTGAAGTGGCTAATCCGACAACGGAGAATCTCTATCCACTCACTGTTTCTGCAATGGTGAAAACTTCTGATGCAAGATCAGGGAATTATGGAATCGTTTCCAAATATGTCGGCGGTTCATTTAACGGATATAATGTATTTATGACCAACGGACATGTATATGCACACTATTTCAAAGATGCTTCCAACTATATATATGATTTTTCAGGTCATGGTATCGATGGTGGATTGATCAATGATAATACATGGCATCAGATCGCATTTACGGTGGATGCTTCAGGCGGAAAATTATATGTAGACGGCGTGTTGACGGGCTCACAGGCGTGGACGGGTACACCGGGGGCGTGTACAACTACACAGCCATTGTATATAGCGAGATTTGCGGCAGGTTATTTCAGCGGACAGATCGACGAAGTTCGTTTGTGGAATACAGCCGAAAGTTCAGCGACATTACTTTCAACTATACATATACCGGTTGCTGCGAATTCATCAGACTTAATTGGTTACTGGAGATTGGATAATGCTGCGGGAACTTCAACGACCGATCTCACAGGTAATGGAAATACAGGAACGCTGCACGGTGGAATTTCATGGGTCTCTCCTTCTACATCAGGCATTAATCCCGGACTTACTTATGAATGGAGTCCTTCAACAGGGTTGAGTGCTACAACGGGTTCTTCGGTTACAGCAACGCCCGGTGCTGATATTATATATACAGTTAAAGCAACGGATGCTTCGGGTTGTGTCGCGATCACTTCAATACCGGTAACACAACATACGAGTCCGAGTGCATCTTTAGATCCGATTGGTAATATTTGTAATGCCAACACGAGTGTACCTTTGGTTGGCGGACTTCCTGCCGGAGGTGTTTATTCAGGATCAGGAGTTGTAAATAATGCAATATATCCGGCACAATCCGGTAACGGATCTGTCTCTGTTACCTATACATATACAGATGGAAACGGATGCTCGGCTTCGGCTTCACAAACAGCAACGGTTGGTTATAACAGTGCTTGTGTTCAACTCACACAGGTCGCTGCCGGTTACTGTAATTCAAGTTTGACGAACATTGGAGATGCTATTTATTGTGATGCTGTTCCGGGAGCAACGAATTACGATGTTCAGGTTTCCAATACAGCATTGGGTTATAGTCAGGTTGCGGATTTCGTCGGTACTACTGTATTTCGTATGACAAATTTCCCCGGTATTTTATATGGCTTTACATATAATGTTCAGGTTTCGGCAAGAATCAGCGGAGTGAACGGTGCTTATGGTACTGTGTGTACGATTACAACTCCAACCACAAAACTTGCGAATACATATTGCAATAGCATCGTATCCAGTCTGGGTGATAATTTATATTTTAATACGCTCACCGGTGCTACTGAATATCAGGTTAATTGCACAAATTCTTCATTGGCATTTGATCAAACCATCACACTTACTTCGACTGCATTTAAAATGATTAATTTCCCCGGCATGTTAAATGGTTTCACTTACGAGCTGAAAGTTCGTGCAAAGGTGAGTGGTAATTATGGTGAATATGGAGCTACCTGTACAGTTACAACGCCAACTACAAAACTGAGTAGCGGTTATTGTAATAGTACGATCAACAATATCGGTGATAATATATATTTCGATTGGCTTGGTGGTGCGACAGAATTTCAGGTGAACGCAATTAATACGGCACTTGGTTTCAATCAGACGATCACCGCTACGAGCACTGTATTTAAAATGGCGAATTTCACCGGAATTAAATATGGTTTCACGTATGATATAAGAGTTCGTGCAAAAGTAGGAGGCGTGTATGGCATATATGGAAATACATGTACAGTTACGACCCCGACCACACATCTCGCGACAGGTTATTGCGATGTTCCGGTTGCTGATATTGATGATAATTTATATGTTCAATCATCGCCGGGTGCAACGCAATATGATATTAATGTGGTGAATGTTTCACAACCCTACGACAGGACTTTCACAACTCCCGGATCGGGTACCAGTTTCAGGTTGCGTAATTTCAACAATATAGCTACGCTTCTCCCTGGAACAGTTTACGATGTAAAAGTCAGACCAAGAATCGGTGCAGCAGTTGGTGCCTGGGGAAGTGTTTGTCACCTCACAACACCGTTGTCGCTGGCACGTACTGCTTCAACTTCTCCCCCGCTGGAGGGGGCAGACGCCACTCTTTCTCCTTCTGTTTCTCTTTCTGCCTTCCCGAATCCCTTCACCGATTATATAAATATATTATTTACTTCGGATGAAACTTCACCCGCACAATTAACCATATATGATTTAGCAGGAAGGAATATATATATAGATAAAAACTTCACCCCAAATAAAGAAAATATGATTGGTGAAATGTTAGAACCGGGAATGTACCTGATTGTGATTCAACAAGGAGATGTTAAAAAGACGCAGAGGGTGGTTAAGACTAATTAACAATTAATAATTAACAATGGAAGGGTCGGAGAAATCTGACCCTTTTTTTATCGGATTAGTTCTGATTATTCAGTTACCTCTTATGTCACACGTATTAAACATTTTATACCTT
>JAHEYM010000011.1 GCA_023251595.1 Bacteroidota bacterium | reverse complement strand
CGGCGGCTTCACAGCCTGCATGTCCGGCACCAACAACAATTACGTCATAGCTGCTGAGCATCAATACACGCTGATGGACAATGAGATTGAATAGGGAGTCATAGCTGGACCTCTTCCATCCTTAAACAAAGTGTTCATGCCATAGTACATAGAAAGGCCTAATCTCCCGTATCCCAGCCTGCCAGTAATACCATAGTGCCATTTATTAATGTTAGCCCAATTGTAATATTTGTATTTAATTCCACTTCCCATTACCTTGAAATGATTCTGGATCATATATCCCGGTTTAAACCCGGCTGAAAACTTAATTCTCTTACCATTGCTTATCACTTTAGAACGGTAACGAAGTTCAAGCGGAATGTCTATATAGTTGACTGACAACTTATTAACATCAAGTTTTACACCATTCTGTATAGGTACCCAACTTGTGAAAGTCCCTAGGGAGTCATCAACCAACTGACAGTTGGAGTTAAAGTTTCTTGAAGTAAATCCAATTCCCCATGCAAAACTGAATGGTGAAGACCCGAAGGGTTTGTCGTTGAATGATTCTAATGCAAGCATTCTGGACTTACTTACATCCAGAGTCATTCCTGTTGGAAGAGAGGGGAAGTTGCAAACACCTGCTTCAATTAGTACCCGATCAAGTTTCGGACTTTTTACCTTGTGTTTATTGATTGCAGAAGGTTTGGTCTCCTGTGCAAAGGCAGTGAAGCTGATCACACAAAGGAGCAATGAGGTGAGGAGGTTTTTCATGTTGTCTTTTAAAACATTCATTTTGATAGTGGGCCCAGCTGGAGTCGAACCAGCGACCCTCAGATTATGAGTCTGATGCTCTAACCAGTTGAGCTATGGGCCCGGGGGCGCAAAAATAAAGCTAATTTTGCAATCTTCATGGCTATTATACGACAAATCGTACTTGACTTAGGTGGAGTGATCTTCGATATTGACTATCAACATACAATTGATGCATTCAAAAAACTCGATTTTCGGAACTTCGAGCAATTTTGTTCCAAAGCCAAACAAGCTGATATATTCGATAAATTTGAGAAGGGAAGAGTTTCTTCATCAGTTTTTTGCGAAGAGGTGAGAAGCTATATGAACCAAGAAATTTCTGACACGGCGATCCGCGATGCATGGAACGCAATGCTGATTGGGATACCGGAGAGAAACAACATTTCATTAGCTGCCCTAAAAGACCATTTTCCACTCTATTTATTAAGTAATACAAATTTAATCCATCTTGAGGCGGTAGAAACAATGATTGAAAAAAATTCTTCCTTTGAAAATTTTTCGTCTCAATTTATAAAGCTATACTTGTCTTGCATTACCGGGAACCGAAAACCGGAATCTTCTGCTTTTCAACAAATTCTGGATGAACAAAATATCCTTGCTGAAGAAACTTTATTTGTGGATGATTCTATTCAGCATATAGAAGGTGCGAAGAAAATCGGATTACAAACTTTACATATCGCAACAAATGAAGGGCTGAATGTTGTACTGAATAAATTAGCTCTTTCTATTTAATTTCCTGACAGAGTTCGATTAAAACACCATTCGTGTTTTTGGGGTGAAGAAAACATACAAGTTTATTATCCGCACCAGGCTTAGGTTCCTGACTGAGAAGAATAAATCCCGCCTTACTAAGTCTTTTCATTTCTATATATATATCTGCGACTTCGAATGCAATATGATGTACCCCTTCACCTTTTTTTTCGATAAAGCGGGAAATCGAACTTTCGGGAGACGTTCCTTCAAGTAATTCGATTTTAGTTTCCTTCAACTTATAAAACGAAGTGTTTACATTTTCGCTCGGAACAGATTCATGTTTATATGAAATCTGATTCAACAAAGAATCAAACAGTTTTTCAGATTCATCAAGACTTCTGACTGCTATACCTATATGTTCAATTTTCAGCATGTCAGAAAAAGTAATTATTTATTTTTCACAATTTCTCCGGTCTTATCGTCATAATAGACGTGGTAGGCGCCCTTTGCAAGATCGGAGATGTCAACCTGATTACCCACACCGGATTTCACTTTATTCGCAAAACCATCATAGATTTCATAAACTGTTTCAACACTGAATTTCACAACCCCTTTATCCAATTTCATAGTGACCTCAGGAACATTGATGTTTGTGCGAAACTGAGCAATGGATGAATATTTTGGTTTGTTCGTGTAATCAGTTTGAGAAACCCTGAATTTGTTTAGTCCAACGTGGATATTTATCGGTTGATTATACTCAGTTAATTCAGGAACACCCTTCCCCATAAATTCCCCAATTTTTCTCCAGTTATTCCATCTGAATTCCTCAACAGTAAATAACAGCGCTCCACCCTCGTTACGTGTAACAAATTTCAGATTCTTTTCGTCAGCTTTGATTGTTGCGGTTTCGAATGATGCGCGAGGCTTGAGTGCCTCCGGGTTTAATACCTTTGGTAAACATCCATCAACATGACGAATTTTTACGAAAACTTTTTCGCCCTGCTTAAAAGAAAGCGCAATGAGATCTATTTCAAAGGAACTTGAATGAATTTCATCTTTTGTTGGAACCTCGTTAACAAGAACTTCAGTAATACAAAAAGATTCACCATTCCGATCAAATGGATTGAGCACGTAAAGATTTTTTCCCTGAAAAGAACCCTCAAGAACAATTTCAGCAGCATGCAACTGGTTTATGATCGCGGATATCCATAAAAATGATGAGAAGAGCAGAGGTCGGATAATGTACATCTTGATGAAGAAAACAATGTTTAAATCGAACAGCAATATTACGAAATTATCAGTTAACTTTACTACCGGGATGAGTAAAATCAAATGTAGTATATTGAGAGGGTGTTTATTCTTCGTTTTGCTGTTCGCATTTAATCAGGTTAACGCTCAGAAAAAAGCGAAAATTTCTATTCCGGGAATTTTCCTGAAAAGAACACATATAAGCATTGGAGCAGGAGATTATCAGTACCCCTACAACACAAAAATGGAAAATGTTTTTGCTGGAAATTTCGCCACCCAAACAGATCTTTTTTTTCGTTATTCAGATTTCTGTATCTCACTAAACACACAATTTGCAGCCGGTTATCACATCAAAATGTATCAGGATAGTTTGCGCGGGTTTTCTGGTGATGTTCCGTTAATTCTTCAGGCAAACATCGGACATTTATCGAGCAAGGATTTTTATAGTTATTTCGGTGGATTTGCCGGAGGCGGAATTGATTGGCTCTCACACAATGGCTGGAGATACAAAACACCTTTAGTTACAATAGGGTTGAGAAGTTGGCTGTTCGGTCAATCATTTACTATTCGCTATATGCATTACTATTTAAATTATTTTGAATTGAAGATGATGAATTCAATTACTTTAGATCTAAATATCGGAAAATATCTCTCGAGTGTAAAAGCCAACAATCAAATAAGCAATTTTATGAAACCTTATCGTAAATAATGATGTGTTATTAACAAAATACGGTTAAAAACTTATTTTGGGATGGCTACAGAAATACGAACACCTAAACTACTTTTACAACCTCATTCACACGCACATTAAACTTAAAAATTATGGGCAAGAGCAAAGATGTAAAAAAAGAAACAAAGAAAGCTCCTACTAAAACTCTCAAGGAAAAAAAAGCTGCCAAGAGAGAGAAAAAAGGAAAGTAATGTTTCGCGGAAAAACAACCCTCCGATTAACCGGGGGGTTGTTTATTTGTTACTAATTCGTCATTATTTTTCTTTTCTCATGATGAATTCATTTTCTTATTTTACTTTCACCCTTTATTTTTTAACATGAAAAAACAAACACCCAAAGAAGAATCGGGTATTCAATCGGAATCTATATTAAATCTTTTCAGAAAATACCCACATAAACCGTTTGATTACAAGCAAATCAGCCGTCTGTTACACATAAAGCAAAGGACAGATCAGAAGATCGTAAGAGAACATCTCAAACATCTCGCTGCCGCCCACGCTATAATCGAAACCAGTGAAGGGTTATATGAATTACGACCCTCGAATGCTTTTGTAGAAGGAATAATTGATATTACGTCGCGCGGCGCCGCTTATCTCCAGAACGACGATTATGAAGATGATATATATATATCTTCAAGAAATGTGAACAACGCTTTACATGGAGATAGTGTCAAATTAAGTTTATTTGCGCAACGCCCCGGAAAAAGGCTGGAAGCAGAAGTTGTCGAAGTATTGAAAAGGGCACGGACGGAATTTGTCGGCACTCTTCAGGTATCCAGTAGGCATGCTTTTTTAGTTCCGGATAGTTCAAAAATGCATGTAGATATTTTTATTCCTTCGACTTCACTTGGAGAAGGGAAAGACGGACAAAAAGCGCTCGTCGAAATTGTGCATTGGAAATCAGGGCTGAAGAATCCCGTTGGAAAAGTAGTCAAAGTACTGGGCTGGCCGGGCGAAAATGAGACAGAAATGCATTCCATTCTGGCTGAATTTGGTTTCCCCACCGGGTTTCCTAAAAAAGTTCTTGAAGAAGCTGAACAACTTTCAACCAAAATAACTACAACAGAGATTCGAGGAAGAAAAGATTTCAGGGATATTCCGACTTTTACGATTGATCCGGACGATGCAAAAGATTTTGACGATGCAATATCTGTCAGAGAAATAAAAAAGGATGCCCAAGGGAAAAGCATTTGGGAGATCGGAGTACACATTGCTGATGTTTCACACTATATAAAACCGGGGACTTCACTCGAAGAAGAAGGGTACAGTCGGGCAACCTCTGTTTATCTCGTA
Organism: Bacteroidota bacterium; assembly: GCA_023251595.1. Lineage (GTDB taxonomy): Bacteria > Bacteroidota > Bacteroidia > AKYH767-A > JABDAW01 > JAHEYM01. Next base: position 19,731 of record JAHEYM010000011.1, on the reverse strand, counting down.
GATCGGGTTGTACCCATGTTGCCCGAACAACTTTCAAATGTTTTGTGTTCACTACGACCTGATGAAGAAAAACTTTGTTTCTCTGCGGTTTTCGAATTGAACGAGGATGCCAAAGTGCTGAATAGCTGGTTCGGAAGGACAGTTATATTTTCAAGAAAAAGATTTACTTATGATGATGCACAAAAAGGTCTCGACACGGGTGATGGCGTCTATGCGCATGAATTAAAAGTTGTTGATCAACTTGCTAAAAAATTAAGAAAAGAAAGATTTAGAAAAGGGGCGATCTCATTTGAAAAATCAGAAGTAAAATTCAAATTAGATGAGAAAGGTGTTCCGATCGGTTTATATTTAAAGGAAGAAAAAGATTCAAATAGATTAATTGAAGAATTCATGTTATTATGTAATCGCAAGGTAGCAGAATTTCTTAGCAATCAAATTACTTCCAATCAATTGACTAATTCGGTTTATAGAATACATGATATGCCGAATACAGAGAAACTGAATAATTTTTCGCAGTTCGCAGGCAAATTTGGTTATAAAATCCATACTGCTAATTCAAACGAAATATCAAAATCACTGAATAAATTATTGAAAGACGTAAAAGGCAAAAAAGAGCAAAACGTACTTGAGCAGTTAGCGATTCGTACCATGGCGAAAGCAGTTTATTCGACGAATAATATCGGCCATTATGGTTTGGCTTTCGATCATTATACACATTTCACTTCACCGATAAGAAGATATCCCGATATATTAGTTCATCGTATTCTAGCGCAACAACTTGATCACATTAAAACAGTAAATCCATTGCAACTTGAAGACAGGTGCAAACATTCAACCGCAATGGAGATCAGGGCTTCGGAAGCGGAAAGAGCTTCTATCAAATATAAACAGATCGAATATATAAAAGACAAAACAAAAGAGACATTCGAAGGAATTATTTCAGGCGTTACCGAGTGGGGATTATTTATTGAGCTGAGTGAAAGTAAAACTGAAGGCTTGGTTCGTCTCCGCGAAATTGACGATGATTTTTATATTCTGGACGAAAAGAATTATTGCCTGACAGGATCTCGTCATAAGAAAAAATATACGTTGGGCGACAGTGTCTTTGTGAAATTAAAATCAACTGATTTACACTTAAAACAGATTAATTTTGTTTTGGTGAAAAAACCTTAATCTTACAACATGCGATATAAATTAGATCGAACCGCATTTTCGATGCATGCACTTGAAGATAATAAACCTTCGATCGAATATTGGAAAGACAAAACACTGTCTGAGAGATTAGCAGCATCATTTTATTTAAATAGTGTCGCTTTTAATTTTGATATTGAAAATCCACCCAGAATGGATCGGACCGTTTTTTCCATGAGAAAACACAAAGAGTAACATGGGAAATATTTTTCATGAAGACTTTGAAGATTTTATATTAGCATTAAATAAGTTCAATGTTGAATATATGATTATCGGTGGCTACGCTGTAATCCTTAATGGCTATAACCGAACAACAGGTGATTTGGATATTTGGGTAAAAAAAACGAGAGATAATTACCGGAAATTAATCACTGCTTTTGGAGAATTTGGCTTATCAATCTTCGATATGACAGAAGAAAATTTTCTGAATAATCCCAGGTTTGATGTTTTCTCATTCGGTCGATCTCCGGTTTCCATCGACCTTCTTACAAAAGTTAAAGGTTTGGAATTTGATGAAAGTTATGCCGCATCTAAATTATTTAATGTGGAAGGGATCAGTGTACAATTAATTGATTTCAGAGACCTTATTAAGTCTAAAAAAGCCAGTGGGAGAGCCAAAGATATTGATGATATTGAAAATTTAAGTGCCCAAGACAAAGAAGACATATAATTTCCTGAAATAATAATTCACATCTTTGCAGTTATAAAAAAATCAAAATGAAAAACAAATTTGAAATCTATTCACTTCTCACAGCATTCATTTTATCATTTTCTGTCGTTGCAATAAAAGGCCAGAAAGCTATTGCTCAAATGGACCCGCTGGTTTCGCATATCGACTCGACAGTGAAACCTGGTGATGACTTTTTTCTTTTTGCTAATGGAAAATGGTTCAAAGAAAATCCGATTCCTGCGAGTGAGGCGACAAACGGTTTATGGCAAGTAATCCAGGATACAATCAATGCGCAGATACGGAGCGTTTGCGAGGTTTCAGCAGCATTGGTAAATCCCGTAAAAGGGAGTAATCAACAAAAAATCGGGGACTTCTTTTATAGCGGAATGGATAGTTCTTCCTTAAATAAAAACGGTCTCTCCGGACTGAAAAAAGACTTTGAGATGATCGACGCAATCACAGATTTACAAGGTGTCGTCAGAGCTGCCGCATATATTCATACTGTTTCGGGTTCACCGCTTTTTGGATTTGGGGTTGGCCCTGACGATCGCATTTCTAGCAAAAACGCGGTGTTCTTTTATCAGGGTGGATTAAGTTTGCCTGACCGTAATTATTACTTTGACAATGATGATCGCGCAAAAAACATCCGCAAGAAATTTTCCGAGCATTTAATTAATATATATAAGATCATGAACTATGATCAGGCAAAAGCAAAGACTGCCGCTGATAATCTGATGAAGTTGGAAACCGCAATTGCAAACACTTCACGTAAACGTGAAGACACCCGTGATCCACTTTTGAATTATAACAAAATGTCAATTGGAGAACTAATCAAATTGACGCCAAACATCGATATAGCCTTATTCATGAAAAGTGCCGGGTTGCAAAATGTTGATACAGTAATAGTAGGTCAACCGGAATTTCTAAAAGCGTTAAACGGATATATGAAATCTTTTTCGATTGAAGATTGGAAAAATTATCTGCGTTTCCATTTAATCCGTGGATTATCCACTTCTTTGGATGATAAAACCTATATGGAATATTTCAATTTTTATTCGGCCACTTTACGTGGAACGAAGGAACCAAAACCAAGATGGAAAAGAGTTGTAGAGACTACGAACAATACGTTGGGTGAATTAATCGGTCAGGTTTATGTAAAAGATTATTTGCCAAAAGGCACAAAAGAAAAATTAATGGAAATTGGATTGTCCATTAAAAAAATATATGCAGAACGATTAAAAACATTGGATTGGATGAGTGAAACCACAAAGACAAAAGCGATTACCAAATTAAATTCAATGATCATGAAAGTGGGGTATCCCGACAAATGGAAAGATTTGAGTTCTATGCAAATTGATCGCTCTTCGTATGTACAGAATGTGATGAGTGCACGTAAATGGGAATTTAATTATATGATCTCAAAATATGGCAAGCCGGTTGACCGCACAGAATGGGATATGGAACCACAAACTTATAATGCATATTATAATTCATCGAACAACGAAATTGTGGTGCCGGGTTGTAACATAATAGTGCCGGGATACGAACGAAAATTAGCCGACGATGCATTATTATATTCCATCATAGGTGGGTCAACATTCGGACACGAGATGACGCATGGGTTTGATGATCAGGGAAGCAAGTATGACGAATTTGGAAACCTCAATAACTGGTGGACTCCGGAAGACAGCATTAAATTTTATGGCAAAACAAAAATGATTGTAAAACAATTCGATGATTATATTGCAGTTGACAGTCTTCATATTAATGGTGAATTAACCCAGGGTGAAAATATTGCCGATTTAGGAGGAATCATGTTTGGTTACGAAGCATTCAAAAAAACCAATCAATATAAAAATAAAGAAATCATTGGGGGATTAAGTCCGGAGCAACGTTTTTTTCTGGGTTACGCTTTTGCCTGGATGGTAAATGAAAGACCTGAAAATATCGCGAATCAAATAAAGAGCAACGAACACTCACCATCGAAATTCAGGGTGATCGGACCGCTAACTGATATGCCGGAATTTCTTGAAACTTTCCATATCAAAAAAGGAGATAAAATGTGGAGGGATGAGAATGTGAGGGTTAGAATCTGGTAATACACCAATCGGTTGCTGAGCTTGTCGAAGCATGGTAATTGCCCCCTTCCCCCAAATGGGGGTGATGTTGATGAGTTAATAAGTTGATAAAGTGAAATGAAAAAAATATTTCTTCTACTGTTATTTGCCGGGATGTTTCTACTTAGCGGATGTCCTTATGAATCTTCTGATCCGATCGATACCGGCTCTTATAAGGTTCCGGCCTGGCTCATAGGAAATTGGAGGCAAGGTGCTTCTAAGATAACAAACTATAGGGTCGCTTCTATTAAAGATAATGCTAACGCGTTTACTGCCTATGAAGTGGACTCGGCAGGAATTGTTAAAACCACCTATAACCCTATTATTATGAGTAAACTTGGGAAAAATATTTTTTTAAGTGTGAATGATCCGGAAGCAGGAGTTTCATATTATATTTATCGCTTGGAGATTAGCTCGGAAAATAAAATTGAATTACTTGGTCTTAAGGAGAAAATAGTTCCTGATGATCTGGAAAAATTAAAGTCCTTTTTATTGGCGAATGAGAATTCAAAAGATATTTACGATCCGATTGAATCAATGACCTTTCGAAAATAAATTATTTTCCTTCTCCTTCCTCTTTAATTTTTGTACCATCGATTTTAGTTTCTTTACCATCGACAAAGTTGATTGTGACGATAATAAGTCCATCGGGTGAAAAACTTTTCCAGTCGCCATCTTTTGTACCCACTCTCCAATTTTGTTCTTCTTTCAAAATTCCATTATCATAAAAATATTTGTGTGTTCCGTTTTCTGCACCTTCCATATAATTTCCTTCGAAGGCAAGTTTTCCATTCTGATAATATTGTTTCCATAAACCGTCTTCCTTACCTTCAATAAATTTCCCTTCTGCTATATATTCACCATTCCGATATTTCCAATCTCCGTCAGGTTTTCCTTCAACATAATTTCCTTGAGCAATGATGGTTCCGGAATCTGAATATTCTTTCATCATACCATCTTCTCTTCCGTTTTTATAAGTTTCTTCACGCAAAACAGCACCAGTTGAATAAAACCATTTCCAAAAATTATCTGGCTTATTATTTTTATAATCGCCTTCCTGTTCCAACGCTGAACTCTCAAAATAATATTTCCAATGACCTGTTTTCAATCCGTCTTTATAATCGCCTTCGGATCGCACTTGTCCACTTTCGTAGAACTCTTTCCAGTGACCTTGTTCATGACCTGACTCATCGAAAATACCCTCCCGCATTAATTTTCCTCCTTTATATATTTTGGCATTTACCACACTTCCGGAAGTATCATATTGCCTGTGAACACCTTCAGGGACGCCATTATTATAGGTTCCACTTTCTTTTACTCTGCCATTCGGAAAATAATCCTTCTCAACATCCAATTTCACAGGGATTTGTTCCTGGGGTGTGATCTCAATATCATTCACAAAAACACGATTCGAGATGACACGACCTTTTTCATCAAACTCTTTCCAACCTCCTTGTTTCTTTGAATCTTTATATGATCCTTCTTTTTTCAACACTAAAAAATTTCCATCTCTGCTGTTTCTCATTGTTGAATCTGTGACCGGAAAAAATTCTTTCCAAACACCCTGTTTTAATCCATTTTTATCGACTGCATTTATGTATTCATCATTTGTTATAAAACCATTTTTATAAGTAGTAATTATAATTACAGTTCCTTCTGAATTATAATTATGTCCGAATCCTGCTTCATTTCCTTCGGTGAAGGGAATATCGCGGATACATTTTCCCTTTTCATCGTATTCTCTCGACATTCCATCTTTCTGGTCGGCTTTAAACCATTCTTCCGTTTTAATAACTCCGTTCTCAAAATAAGTCAGTTGCAAACTATCTTTTTTTCCGGCTTTATAACAATATTGAACAGAAATATTTCCTTTATCTGAATAAAATTTCCATCTTCCATCCAGACGGAAATTCAGGCGATTCCCTTCAGATTTCAGCGTTCCATCTTCGTAGTAAGTTTTCCAGTAACCATCGGGTTTACCATCTTTAATATTTCCTTCGCTCGAAACTTGTCCGTTGGGATAAGTAAACTTTGTATAACCGTCCTTCAAACCGGTGTTAAGATCCTGTGAGAAAATGAAGACTGAAATAAAATTCAACCAAAACAAAAAAATAAATCTGATAAAACTTTTCATAATTCCAAATTTTGTTAACTTAGACATTTCTTCAAACGTCTCTACACGTTTAAACCCCTAATTTATCGCTTAAATCCAACATCCGCCGAATTGGTTTTAATGCCTGTAAACGCAGACTTTCATCCATTAATATTTCAGGTTGCTCGTATTTTAATGCAAGATACAACTTTTCGAGCGTATTTAGTTTCATAAACGGACAATCGTTACAAGCGCAGGAATTATCCGGAGGAGCAGCAATGAATAACTTGTCGGGACAGGCAATTTGCATTTGGTGAAGAATACCTGTTTCCGTAGCGACGATGAATTCTTTATCGGGTGAATTTGAAACAAAGTTCAGTAAGGCATTAGTTGAACCAATAAAATCAGAAATTTCCAAAATGGGAGTTTCACATTCAGGGTGAGAAATTAATTTTGCTCCCGGATATTTATTTTTTAACCGTGTTATTTTTTCGAGTGAAAAAAGTTCGTGCACAATACAGCTTCCATTCCATAACACCATTTCTCTTCCGGTAGTTTTCATAATGTACTTTCCGAGATTGCGGTCGGGAGCAAAAATTATTTTTTGAGAAAGAGGAATACTCTCTACAATTTTTCTTGCATTCGATGAAGTACAAATAATGTCGCTGAGTGCTTTGATCTCTGCAGAACAATTAATATAGGTGATGACTAAATGGTCAGGGTGTTCCTTTTTAAACGCGGCAAATTGATCGGGAGGACAACCTGAAGCAAGAGAGCAACCAGCCTTCAGATCCGGGAGCAAAACTTTTTTTGAAGGATTCAGAATCTTTGCTGTCTCACACATGAAGTGTACACCACAAAAGAGAATAATATCGGCTTTTGTCTTTTCTGCTTGTCTCGCCAACCCAAGACTATCGCCAATAAAATCTGCCAGATCCTGAATCTCGTTCTCCTGATAAAAGTGAGCGAGGATCACAGCGTTCTTTTCTTGCTTCATCCGCTTGATCTCAGTAACCAAATCTATTGTCGGATCTACTTCCTGATCGACGTAACCAATCTCGGTCAAATTTGACTTATCAACAGTATTAATCACTACAAATATTTTTAAATTTTTAAAATAATTTTAATCTGTACTATGTATAGATGTTGAAACGGTTGAAATTTATTAACCCTTTTTCTTCTTTTTTCAGATATTAACAACTTATTCACCGTTTGCCACCATCAAATTTCTGCTTTTTATCAGTAATTGTAGGATACCATGCATTTTTTTACAGCGTGTTCATAACGTAAGAAGTGAAAACTTTAGTCAAAGAGTTCAATGTTTGTTTGTTCATAACCACGTTAAGATTTCCTCAAAAGTACTTCAAAAAAGCGGAAAAAGGAATAGCAGTAACAGAATTTTGCAAAGATGAAGCTATTATTTGTAAGAACTTTTCCACCAAAAATAACATGTATGAACACATACAATGTTGACAACTGGAAATTTAGTAGTTTTGCTAACACTAAAAAGATTTCTATGACTGTCGCTATTGCGTCTGACCATGCAGGATTTGAGCTGAAACAGTATCTTATAAAAATGCTGAGAAACCTGAAGATTGACGTCAAAGATTTTGGACCACCAAGCGCCGAGCCCGTCGATTATCCAACTTTTGCTCATCCGGTGGCTGACTTTATAGAAAAAAACTCCGGGGATCTGGGGGTTTTGATTTGTGGAAGTGGGAATGGTGTAGCTATGACAGCAAACAAGCATTCCGGAATCCGGGCTGCACTTTGCTGGACCGCGGAAGTGGCACAGCTGGCACGGAAACATAACGATGCAAACATTCTCTGTTTACCTGCTCGCTTCATCGACCAGGACATGGCTGTGGAAATGACAAAAACTTTTATAACAACAGAATTTGAAGGCGGACGACATGAGCGAAGGGTAAAATTAATTAACAATAAATAATTAACTATCCCCCTCTGGAGGGGGTTGGGGGAGGACAAAACTAAATAAGAACAGATGTCGAAAAGCGCGGAAAAGTTCATGACTGAGGTTATAAAAAAATCTGCAGATCATGATCTGAGAAAAAAGTTGGCATACAATATTTTGCAATACGACAAAAAGGTCGTGAAAGGCAAACATCAGTATGCAGATCTTGAATTGGCAAAGGAGCGTGCTGCACATCTGAAATGGAAAGTTGTCGAAAATCTGGATAAATATCTGATTGAATTTGAATCGAATTTTTTGAAACGGGGGGGAAAAGTGATTTGGGCACAGGATGCGAATGAAGCTTTGTCAGAGATCATGGAAATTCTGAAGAAGGCGGATGCCAAAAGTGTGGTGAAAGGAAAATCGATGACCACCGAAGAAATCAATCTCAATGAAGCGATGGAGAAAGCTGGGATTGAAAATGTTGAAACAGATTTAGGCGAATACATTGTTCAGTTAAGAAAAGAACGTCCATATCATATTGTAACGCCCGCGATGCATTTATCGAAAGAAGATGTTTCGAAAACATTCCACGAATTGTTTCAGATGGCGCCGGATAGCACCCCGGAGCAGATCATGGAGTTCGTTCGTGAGAAGTTAAGAGAAAATTATCAAAGGGCAGAAGTAGGAATTACGGGTGTCAATTTTATTATTGCAGACACGGGTTCCGTTGCCTTGACTGAAAATGAGGGGAATGCATTTATGACTATTGCATTTCCAAAAATTCATGTTGCCATTGCCGGAATAGAAAAAGTTATTCCGTCGATTGCAGATGTAGATCTTTTCTGGCCGCTTCTTGCCACACATGGTACCGGACAACAGGTAACAGTATATAATGAAATATTATCGGGTCCAAAACAATCGGATGAAGAAGATGGTCCCGAAGAAATGTATGTTGTATTGATCGACAACGGTCGTACTAATTTGCTTGAATTGCAGGAGCAACGCCAATCACTATCGTGTATTCGTTGCGGCGCTTGTTTAAATGCCTGTCCGATTTATCAGACCATTGGTGGACACAGTTATGAATCTATATATAGCGGTCCGATTGGTTCGGTAATTTCTCCACATTTAATGGGGATGAATGAATTTAAGCATTTAAGTTTCGCATCTTCATTATGCGGAAGATGCACGGAAGTTTGTCCGGTGAAAATTGATATACATAAACATTTATTATATAATCGCCGCGATAGCGTAAATCAAAATATGGCAACATCGGGTGAAAAATGGTCGATGTATTTTTTCAAACGATCGATGATGAAGCGTGAGAAGATGGATGGAAACAGTGCTTCGATGAAAAATTTCTTTCTGAAGAATTTTTTCAAAAAAGCCTGGGGAGCGAACAGAGAATTGCCTAAGGTGGCGCCGAAATCTTTTAATATGTTGTGGAGGGAGAAGTTCGCCTATAAGAAATAAAATTGTGCTTTGAGCTCAACATTGTCTGACTTCTAGCCTCATCCCCAACCCTTCTCCCAGGGGAGAAGGGAGTCAACATCCCTCTCCCGTGGGAGAGGGAGAAAGGGTGAGGAAAAAAACTACAATAGATGAATAAATCAATAGTTTTTTCACTCGAGATCTTTTTGTGTTTAATTTCTCAAAAATTTTTCGCTCAAAATAATTTTCAATATATTTCTGCAACAAAAGGTGCAGCCTGTTATGAGGTGCAATATTTTTCGGGACATCTTTATGCGGGAAATGGAAATACGCTAGCTGTTTATGATGTGAGTTCCGGATTACCTCCATATCCGAAAACTTATGAATATCGGTTTTCATCGAACATAGATGATATCGTAATAAATAACAATAAACTTTTTGTGGCGGCAAATCATGCGGGTTTGTCGATGTGGAATTTGTCGAATCCGGCAATGCCACAATATCTCGACCGTTATTTACCCGATAGTTTAGATGAAGCTGCATATAATCTTGCATTTTATGGTGACTCAATTTTTGTCGCATATAAAACGAAAATGGCATTATTCAAAGACAATGGAAATACGCTCACTTTATTAAATCGTTTTGCATATCAAACAGGAAATACAAAAATTCGTGGTTGCGAAGTAAAAGATTCCGTACTTGCATTCACCTGCGCATACGGACCAGACTCGGTTACAGGTGTTCACTTGTATAATGCGCGAACCCTCACACCATTTTCTTTTTATGAACAGGTTTATTGTGATCCGGAGAATGTGATTTTCGGAAAGAACAATAATTTATTGCATGTATTGGGAGGCACGCAATCATTGGCATCTCTGGGTCTCGATCCGAAAGGATTATTTTATTCGTTGGATATTTCTGATCCGTCTAATCCGATTGAGGTTTATCGCGACACACTTCCGGGAATTATTTTCTATGCCGTCGCGATGCCGATGAATGGGGAGAATATTAATGATACACTTTACATCGCAACGCAATCGGCAGTTGATATGAATTATCTGAACGGCGATTCATTGACCGGTCAGGTATATATATACGATTGTACAAACCAGTCAAATATTCATCGTATTAATTCGGAATATGCCGGGTTATGGCATTTCGATCTTGCGATACATAATCATGATATGTTTGTTGCTTCGGAGTGGTATGGGGTGAAGACGATTGATATCACGGATATATTTAATGAAGCGGACAAAGGAAACACGATGACCGGCGGTTGGAATTGTGGTTCGGATAAGTTTGGAAATAAATTAGTTGTTGCCAACGAAGGATTCGGATTTAAAGTTTTTGACATCACTGATTTGCAAAATCCTGTGATGATAAATTACCGCAGCGATACCGGATTTTGTTATAATGTTGATTTTTCGAAAAATGGAAATTATATTTTTGGCTATTATTATACCGGCGATGATTTCAGGGTATTCGATGCAACCACAATGGCGCAGGTTGGGGCTTTGCCCATAAGTGCATTTCAGGCAGATTATCGGCGAACGACAGTGTGGCATGACAAAGCAGTCTCGATACAATTGGTCGGATTAAATAAAAATCTTTTGGTGATTGATGTAACGAATCCATTGATACAGGTAATCGACACAACGATTGCGATGAATAATATTAAAGATTTCTGTATTGATAAAAACGGAAAATTATTTGTCTCGACGGTCGATTCTTTGACGGTTCTGGATTTATCAAATAACATGGGGAGAATGGTATCTGTTTATCCGGGAGGGTTACAGGATTACAATGCGATTGCTGAGTATAAAGATACTATATATGTATATTTATCAGGTCTTTCGGCAGGGGTTCTTAAATTTGTTTATAACGGAACGAATGTGTTGACACAAATTAGTAACACGCCTATTCCTATTCTGAATCCGAAATTCATGGCAGTCGATTCCTTCGGTTTATATTTGAATTATGTTGAAGAAGGATTGTTTGCATTCAATAAAACAACGATCGCTCAAACCGGTTATTACCGTCACGGAATGGAATTTATTTTTCCGAATCAATGGGGAATACAAGATGTTTTCTCTAAAGATAATTTGATATTTTTGGTTGAATATTTCGGACAAACTACGATACTTTCAAATGATGATAGTTTGGTATTGTTATCGGTGAAAAGTAAGATGAAAGATGAAAATTCTCCTTATATAATATATCCTAATCCGACAACTGGAGCGTTTAAAATCCAGCGTCACCAAAAAATTGAAGATGAAATGTTGGTTGAAATTTATAATGTGGCGGGGGAAATAGTTTTGATGCGAAAAGTTTTTGGGAATGAGATTGTTATCGGTGATTCGGAATTGAGAGCAGAGGTTTATTTGGTGAAGATTACTACGTCGAAGGAAACGTACTTAACGAAACTATTAAAGATTGAGAATAAAAAATAAATGAATTGCGCGCAGATCGCGCAGATTTACACAGATACAGGATCTGTCCTCATAGATTTTACTTAGGGACTATTGATTTTCACTTAAATTATTTTATTTCGTTATTATTAATTTTGCAAAATTCTTTCTATTGTTTTCATCAATAAGTTGCAGAAAATAAAAGCCCGGAATGAGTTTAGCTTTTATTTTGATAAATCGATTATCTTCAACCTTTTCATTTTCTGAATAAAAAACAATTTGTCCTAGAGAATTACAGATCAATAATTTTAATTTTCTTACCAGAAGTGAATTAACCGCAACAGAAAAATCTCCACTATTTGGATTAGGATAAATATTCAATTCTGAATTTATCATTTCCTCGTTTGGAGGTATAGAAGACAAAGAATCGCAAGGAAAGTCGAGAGCACCAAGATTATAATTGGGCATATTGGGTAAGCCCATCAATGCACGATGACCATTCAAAGAAAACCCATGCAAATGAAAATCACATGCAAGCCCTAAACTGTCGGGATGTTCTATAGTACTAAGAAACATTGATGTCGAATCGAAAATATAATTTGGATGAGTAGCATATCCTGTCGCAATATATATTTTTCTGTCAGAAGCTGACTCCAGTTGACCAAACAAGACTGGAACTGAAATCGATGAAATGGTTTGTACATGTGATACGATGGGTGTTGCAGTCAAATCGAATTGGTAGAGATGACTGAAGGAGGATTGAATCTCAAAATTTGTCGTAACATAAAGTAAATGATCATTTGGAGAAAATTCGCATGAATAATTCCAATTTGCGCCTAAAATAGGAGGGAGATGAGGGGTAAATAAATTTATATAATTACTGAGTTCACCAGTGCACCTATCAAAATTAAAATAATCCAAATTTGTGAGATTAACATTACACAATTTAGAGCCATCATGAGAAAAAACCATTTCACCCCACATTCCATTAAGGGCTAAATTATTGTTTGAATAATTGTAATTGATGCCGATACTTTGTATCAATGGATTATGGATGCCCGTCGAATCTATTAGAAATGTATAATATAACGAACTATCAGCATCGTGCATAACAAGCCACCAATCGCGACCGTTACCATGTTTAGTTAGTGCGATTTTTTCAGTTACTTTCGCATTCAATAACAAAGAATTTTTTGAAGTCACATTACCAAGTCCACTGTTAAGCGACATATCAACAACTGAGTAATATGGAAAGTAATTTGTAGGATTCCACGCATTTGTAGTGAGTTTAGTTGTAAATATGTAATATAAGTGTGGGTTATCCGGAAATGGAACAATCATGGCATCATTTGTTGCACTACAGTAACCGTTAATACTATCTCCATTGGGCATTATGTTATGGTTGGAGTCCATAATTTTGAAATTGTAAGCAGCCTGATTTGGAGCGGAGACATAAAAAAGCAAATTCCCATTTGCATCGGAGATGTTTGCATTAGCTTCCATTGATTGCGCAGCAGAGAAAGGCTGAGCAACCATCGTTCCTCCTACATATTTGATGTATGCACTGTCACCGAAGCACCAGCTATACCCCTGTCCTTGTCCGAAACCTGTTTGAATAACACATTTCGTGCAAAGAAAGCAAAGAACGAAAAACGACCGTAATTGGAGACTCATAGGACAAAGATAACGAATTGATTTACGATATTTTCCATGTAAAGTTAAGGGAGTTCACTGACAGAGTCTCATCTTGCTTTTTCCACAAATTCTCACTACTTTTACGTAATTAATATTGCCCAACGAATTATCTTTGTAAAAAAAACAAAATGAGAAATAACATAATAAAACGCGAATTGAATGCTTATCTTCCTTTGTTAACAGGAAAACAACAGGAATTACTTTTGGAGGTAATAAAAAATATTCTGCAAGTGGAGCCGTCAGACAAAAGAATTAATGTTAAACAATACAATGATGAATTAAATGCTTCAATAAAACAAGGGAGGGAAGGAAAAACCGTTTCGCATAAGCAATTACTTAAAGAAATGGAAAAATGGTGAAGAAAAATGCGACTATAGAATGGACGCTCTTCGCAAAAGAGGATATGAAAGCAGTATTGAAATACTACAAAAAGAATTCGCAGCAAGGATACGTTTTAGTTAAAAATGCAATAGTTGAAGCTGTTGTTTCTGCTTCAAAAAGTTCTGAAATATTTAAAGCAGACAGTTTGAAAAAAGATAATGACGGAACTGTAAGAGTGTTTACTGTTTATCACACAAGAGTTGCATATCAAATCAAAGAAGATGGAATCATAATATTAAGATTAAGACACACGAGCTGCGAACCGCAAGAATATTAGGTTAATTGGAAAATAAAATGGCAGTAAATTTTGAAGATACGTTAGTTGTGGGTATTTCGACCCGGGCACTTTTCGATTTAGAGGAAGAGAATACTTTGTTTGATGAAAAAGGAATCGTTGAATATAGAAAATTTCAGCGGGAACATGAAAATTCTATTCTTGAACCCGGAACGGCTTTTCATTTGGTGAAAGCATTGCTACGATTAAATCAACTTTCGACCGATCGTTTGGTAGAAGTGATCGTGATGTCGAAAAATAGTCCGGAGACGGGAGTTCGGATTTTGAATTCCATTCGTCATTATGAATTGGATATTACGAGATCTGCTTTCACAGGTGGAGAAACGTTGACGGATTATATCGAAGCATTCAAAATAGATCTTTTTCTTTCGAAGAATGAAATTGAAATACAAAGGATTATTGACGAAGGAATATGTGCAGCAGCATTAATTTATGATCCGCCAAAAGATTTTCACCCCGAAAATGCGACCGTGAGAATTGCGTTTGATGCTGATGCAGTTTTATTTTCTGAAGAATCGGAACATATATTTAAAACCCGCGGTTTAGAAGCATTTCAGGACCATGAACAAGCGAGCGAAAATATCCCGATGGCGGAAGGACCGTTTGCAAAACTATTGAAGACGTTGTCAAAAATTCAACATAAAATGGATATGGGTGTGGAGCTCTCACCTTTACGCATTGCGATTGTGACTATGCGTGATAGTCCTGCGCACATGCGTGTGATCAAGACGCTGCGAGAATGGGATGTATATGTAGATGGAGCGTTTTTCCTTGGCGGTATTCCGAAAGACAAAGTTCTGAAAGCGTTCAGGGCACATATATTTTTCGATGATCAGGATACGCATGTTTTGCCGGCATCTGCAATGGTACCATCGAGCAAGGTGCCGTATAAAACGGATTCGAAATTACGGGGGATTAGTGGGAAGGGTTGATAAGTTGATAAGTTGAAGAAAAGGGGGTTGCAAGTATAATATAAATAATTATGAAGACGATATTATTCTTTTGCTTCATTTTAGTTTCCGGGTCTATCTTTTCGCAGCCATATTTTAAACCCGAAGATTCTTTGAAACAGCGGGAATATGAGAAACATAATTTTGAAACGTATTTTATGCCGGGTCTTGCATACACATTGTATATGCCTCGTGCGAAAGATTCTGTTGGGATGTTTCAGGGGATGGCGGTGGAATATTTAATTTTTTCTCAGATTCACGACAACCAAAATTCGGGTCCAAGTCATGTGAGGGTATATGCAAAACTGAACATGATGAAGAGCACAAAAAAAGAGATGAAAGATTTGTTTGCATACACGCTCGGTTTGGATTTATCATTGGAAAAAAATCCGAAACGGGAATATCTGGTTCCCTATTTTGGTTTAGAGTTGGGCGGTTTTTCGCAAAGTCAGATTGGAACCTTGATGCATTTCACTCCTATCTTAGGAATTCATATTGTTTCGAAGAAAAATTTGTTTGTGAATATTCACGGGGGATATGTATACCCGGTTACGAGTTTTGATATACTGCAGGGGTATTTTTTACAAGCGGGGCTGAATTTCGCGCTTTGGTAAAAAGAGTTTTCTCACAGATCGCACTGATAACCACAGATCCCATTGAGTAGAGATCTGTTCAAATCTGATTTATCTCTGAGACAATCTTAAAACGTTAAACCTAGCGCGAAAGCAAAAGGAACATCGAAATCGTTGTTGTGGTTTGTATAAATAATTGGAGTATAGGTGATCTGAAAAAACAATGAGAATGGCGCGAATCGCTGGAAACGCAACCCAAAATCACCATCAATATTTATGAAACTCGTTTTTCCGACCAGATAAAACATCGGGTCGATTCCGGCAACTATATATATAGGTTTTATTCCTGTCATTGCATTTAATCCGGTGAAAAAAATATTGTGTCGTGGATTATTGTGTGGTGGATCGTGATCGCCCGGGAAGCCGCCATATCCTCCCTGTGCTCCAAGAAAGTAATATTTCGAATGAAGAAAATCGAATTCATAATGAAGAGAGGAGAGTGCTTGACCACCACCCTGAGCATAAACAATATTTCTGGTTGGTAGAGAATCGGATTGAGCTTGGGCAGGGCTTTGAGATAGTCCAGCGAATACAATGTATAAAAATGTTATTTTTTGAAACAGATCTTTTTTCACACGAATAATTTTGGGGGCGAGATCTTGGAACGTAAAATAAAGGGTTGTTATTATTCAAGATATACCTCCTGCGAAACCACAAACCCTCCTGACGGCGAGCGATGGGCGCAAAGAAAGCTGTAATAGATCACGCCAGCTTTGCTTCCGGTGGATTATATTTTTAGCGGAATATTAGTTTTTGGGTTTGAATAATTGTTCCGGAATTCTCTTTTACGTTTACAACATAATTTCCAGCAGCGAGAGAGCCACGATCGAGAAAAAATATATTTCCGGAAATTTGTTTGGATAATATTACTTTTCCGGTCATATCAATTAATTCGATGGATCCACTGAGTACTGGATTTTCGAGCGTGATGGTGATTCTATCATTTGCAGGGTTTGGAAAAAGTGGAGTGTTAATTGGTGATGAACTATTTGTGATACCGGATGGGGAAGGAATGTGATAAAAAACAAGATTATTATTTGAACCGGAATTCGGAATACCGATTGAATCGTGGGCAGCATTAATTCCAAGATCGGCAGGACTGGTTAAGCCACTCATAACGACTACAGGATTATTTAAAAAAGCAGCATCAAACATATTTAAAGAATTATTTCCCCAAGCAGAAACATACCAATTTCCCTGAGTATCGCGCATAATTCCATCGCAATTACTAAGCGTAGTTGTTCTGAGGGTGCTAATTGTAGAATCTGCCAAACTCATTGCCTGTATTGGGGCAGCAGCTCCCCAAGTAACAAAAACGCAACGATTATTTGCACCATCATAAATAATTCCGTTTGGAGTTTTTGCAGTAGTAACCATCAGATTATATGTGCTTGTTGTCACATTCACCCGATATATTTTTTTTGCAGTATAATCTGTTGTAAAAAGAAAGTTTCCACCATCGCTTGTAATTCCATTTAAAAAAGTTGCACCGAGACTTAAATTAAAAACCTGAACTCCGGATGTAAGATCATAGCCTTTGATTGCACCTCCGTCGCAGCAATATAGAACATTTCCTACGATCTCAATTCCGTAAGGACCGGAAGTCATCCCGGAACAAAAAAGTGTGAGTCCGGAAGATGCCGGATTATAAGCTAAAACTTCACCAGAACCATTTTGACCTACGAGCCAGCGACTATGTGCAATGTCGTATTCAACACTTTCAGGGCCGTTGAAGGATTGAGAGAAGCCGAAAAGCGGGAATATGGTGACTAATAGTATTATATATTTCATAGTGAATAGTGAATAGTGAATAGTGAATAGTGAATAGTGAATAGTGAATAGTGAATAGTGAATAGTGAATAGTGAAACAGAGCAAGACGTAAAATTAACAATTAACAATGAATAATTAACAATTGTATAGAGAAGGAACCGGATGAAATTTTTTACATATTTGCATGCTCAAAAAACAGAAAATGAAAATAGGAATATTAGGAACCGGAATGGTTGGAAATTCAATTGGTACGAAACTCGTACAATTAGGTCATCAGGTGATGATGGGATCGCGAACGGCGAAGAATGAAAAAGCGTTGGCGTGGGTCAGTGCAGCAGGCAATGGTGCATCTGCCGGAACGTTTGCTGATGCTGCGTCTTACGGTGAAATGTTATTTAACTGCACCGCAGGAATTGCGTCTCTTGCAGCGTTGGAAATGGCAGGAAAAGAAAATATGAAAGGGAAAGTGTTGGTTGATGTTGGCAACACACTTGACTTCTCGAAAGGAATGCCTCCAACACTTACTGTTTGCAATACCGATTCATTGGGTGAACAAATTCAACGGGCATTTCCTGAAACGAAAGTGGTAAAATCGCTGAATACAATGAATTGTATGTTGATGGTAAATCCGGCAAGTCTCCCGGGCGAACATTGCGTTTTTGTATGCGGAAATGATGCTGATGCAAAAACAAAAGTTACCGATCTGCTGAAAACTTTTGGTTGGAAAAATTTAATAGATCTTGGCGATATTTCAGGATCGCGGGGAACGGACATGATGATGCCGATCTGGATCAGAATGTATGGCGCGTTTCAATCCGTGAATTTTAATTATTCGATAATCAGAGGGTAAAATCATAGAGACGCAATTCATAGAGACGCAATGCATTGCGTCTCTACGAAAGGACAAAAAATTATTTTTTTGGAGCAGGTGTTGGTGAAGGTGTAGTAATTCCCAAAACACCGTTCAGATCATTGTTCAGCTTTTTCGCGAAATCATCCTGTTTATTGTCAACTGCCAGACGGTGAAGCTCTTGCATGATGGCAGTTGCCTGTTGTTTCTCGCGTTCATACGGAACAAGATCTTTTCCCTGAAGACGGATATAATATGATAAATCATCGGCTGCAATTTCAGCCAAACGCGCAGATAATTTATTTGCTTTTTCGATTGCTTTTGCTTTATATAAAATATCGACCCAACGGACCATATATATATTATAAGGCAGATTTTGTTCGGGCATTACCTGTAAGGCTTTATCCAACACAGCGACAGCAGAATCATTTTTTCCTTCAGCAACCAGTGCTTCGGCGAGACGGGAAAAATTATTTTTAATATTAATTGTCATTCCCCTGATTTTATCGTCGAGATATATAGGCTTTGGTTTATCCATTCCACCCCAGCGGAATTTATTCATCATGTTGTCATACAGAACAGATGTATTCACGCGTCCCTGTTGTCCATCAACATTCGGAGGATTTTTTACAGGAACCAGACGATACGCCAATCCCTCGAGTTGGAAATAATCTTCAAGGCCGAGATAATTTTCATTCTCCATAGAAATGGCGAAATAAATCGGACGTTTCCAATTATTATTTGCAATTAAATCGAACATCAGAATATGACCCTTCAATAAATAATTCGATTCGATCGACCAGGTCATTTCTTTTGCAACCTTTGATGCGAGATTCATCGGAACCGTTCCATTTCCAACAACTGTAGCACTATCAACAGCGAGTTTAAAATTCTTCGATGGGAAATAATTCATTTCAGTACCGCTTTGCATTCGAACTTTTGTTCTTGCATCGTCGCTTGTAACAAAATCTACAATTTGTCTGAGGTCAACCGGTTCTTTAATTTGCCGATCATAAAACGGAATATAATCGCGAACCCCCTGAACATATTTATCTTCCGGGACTGTAAAAGGAAGCGGATCGGAATTATATGCTTTTTGACGCATACCGTTTATATACCAATCGGTGTTGAAGAGACTGAATACAACTACCCGAACATCGGTACGAATTTCTTCAACCTCTTGCAGATACCAAAGAGGGAAAGTATCATTATCTCCGCCGGTGAACAGTACTGCATTTGGTGCGCAACTCATTAAATAGTCATAAGCAAAATCGCGTGCTGTAAATCGTCCCGAGCGATCATGATCATCCCAACCATCCTTCGCAAGAACGAA
>JAHEYM010000203.1 GCA_023251595.1 Bacteroidota bacterium | reverse complement strand
ACACCTGAAAATAATATAATCGGGGTTCTGAAGGCACGAGCGACCTTACGGTTATATCTCGGTTTGAGTTTGGGATTCGAACATTTCATATATAACGATAACAGACATTACAGAGACTATTCAACCTTGAGATCAACGAGGACGGAACAGAAAATATTTCTGGAACTTTATCTCGAAGACAAACAACGAAGAGGTCATTATAATTAGAAAAGAAAATGAAGCGCGTTTCTACATATAAAATTAAAATTGTCGCTTACGTCACAATTATATTAATATGTTTTGTCGTTTTCTTTTCTCCGCACCTTAACGCACAGGATTCACTTCCAAAAAAGGAATTACCTAAGTACAATTTCCATCAATATAAAACGGAGTATTTCAAATTCTTCGCTACTCCCGCTCATTGGTCTTTATCCGATTGGTTAATATGCGGGACAGTGATCGGAGGCACTGTCGCGCTGACACAAGCAGATAATCAGGTTCGCAATCAATTTTTGAGATATCCTCAATACGCGCATAGTTTACCTGTAGATATTGGAAATCAATGGGGAGGATTTTTCACCTACCCTGCATTAATTCTGGGATTTGGAATATCCGGCTATGTTGGTGATCATCCAAAATCAAAAAAAGTATGTTATGAATTAATCGAATCACTATTAACAACTGAAACTGTTTCATTAACTCTAAAAGGAGTTACCGGACGGTCAAGACCCTTCACGGAAAGGGGACCATTTTCTTATAAACCATTTACAATATTAAATAGTCCATATAATTCATTCCCCGCCGGTCATGTCGATGCCGCGATCTGCATGTCAACCATATTTGCCAGAAATTCCGAATCCGGGCTTCTTAAAGTTGTATTTTATTTGCCCACGGTACTCACAGCGGCATCAAGAATTTATTCAGATAGACACTGGGCTTCCGATGTGTTCTTCGGTGCTGCTATTGGCTATTTCGGGGCAACATGGGTTGTCAATAACGATGAAAAAAAAGATTCGAGAATACAGATGTCGTCCATTTATCCACTGTCGTTTAAAATTGGTCTGAATTGAAAAACGATGAACGCTAAAATATTTATTTCATTTCTCTTGATAATCGTTTTCCAACGAGGGGGTTTTGCGCAAGAACAGAAAGTCGATTCAACCAATAAAAAAATTGATCCGATAGAAAAGAAAATTGATTCAACCCAAAAAAAAATAGGTTTAACGGAGAAAAAAATTGTAAATACTGCGCCCGAAACTATCAAAGAAAAAAAATTGGAAGTTAAATTACAAAGGAGATTATATAGTCTTCCGCAATTTTTGAATGAGACATCTTTAATAGTTAAACAACCGACCAAGTGGGTACCAAGAGACAAGATAAGACTTGGAATCGTCATCGCCACCACTTTTGCTATAATGCCATTCGATCAACGAATTACAAATTCCACGCAGGGGCAACAACACTATTATTACAGCGCTCCTATTGAAGGAGGAAGGATATATGGTGAATGGTATTCTATTGGTCTCGTTGCCGGAGGTTTCGAGATCTACGGGTTAGCAGCTAAAGATACCGCGGCAAAAAAAATCTCGATCGAATTACTACAGGCGGGTCTTTATTCGGAATTCTTTACAACGGTTCTTAAAGTCGCAATCGGAAGAGAGAGACCCATCGCTACAGAAAATGCATTTACATACCACCCTTTCAACCTGTGGAATTATAATTTTCACTCCATGCCAAGCGGACATACGACAAGCGCTTTTGCGCTCTCAACGGTTATGTCAAGACATGCTCATTCCACCACATTGAAAATCTTAGCGTTCGCACCTGCCGGTTTTACTATGTTTTCGAGAATTTATCAGCATCAGCATTGGCTATCCGATGAAATACTGGCGGCAGCAACAGGTTTCTTCGCCGGAAACTGGGTCGTGGATTTACATGAGGGAAAGCGACATAAAATTAATGTTACAGCGCTCTATCCATTAGGTATCACATACGATTTTAATTAAAAATTTGTATTTTGCGCCGCAATAAATAGAAGATTTATTGTAAGTTTGCATTTCTGTATATACATAAGCACTAAAGATTAAGATTAGGTATTAACCCTCAAATACTGCTAAGAAATGAATTCAATCCAGCCCAAACCAAAAACTGTCCACCTCGCAGATGATGATGATGATGATTGCATGCTTTTCGAGGAAGCACTAAGAGAACTGAAGACTGCAACGGTCCTACTGATTTCGAATGACGGCGCCGGACTACTGAAAATTCTGGATGATACCGTGCCACCTCCCCCTTATGTGATCTTTCTGGATCTCAATATGCCCCGCAAAAATGGCTTCGAGGCACTACGCGAAATCAGACAGAGTGCAAAGTTGAAGGGTATTCCTGTCATTATATTTTCAACTTCCTCCGATGAAGTGACCATAGACTTAACTTTCGAGTTAGGGGCACATTACTTCATCTCTAAACCACCCTCATTCTTACTTTTGGTTAAAGCGCTTGAAAAAGTATTCACCTTAGAACTGAATCAATTTAATCCGCAACCTGCAAGGAACCAATTTGTATTAGCGAGTTGAGATAAATTGTTTATCTTTCGGAAATGGGTACCCCTCTGAGAATTAAGATTATTTTTCTTGCGACAGTTATTGTTTTAACTGTCCTTTCTATTTTTTCTTATATTAAAATTACCAGGCTTATTGATAAATCGGCTTCCCTTATCCACACAAATGAGGTTAAGCTCTCACTTAAAAACATTTCGTCTGCCGTGGTGAATATGGAGTATTACCAGAAAAGTTTCCTGCTCACTTCAGATTCATCTTTACTTTTAAAACGAGACTCGGCATTTAACAGGATTGCTTCAGAATTGAATATGACCGATAGTTTAATCAAAGACAATCCTAAGCAGGTTGAGAACATCAGGATACTCCGCAGCCTAATCGATGAAAATAAATCGAATATGAAGAATGTGTTGCAGTCATTTATTATGGCTCAATCGAGTCCGGAATTGAAATCTGCAATAAACTCAGAAATTCATTTAACTGAAAAAGTAAGAGGACAACTCAATAAGATGCAAAATGAGGAAGACAAATTGTTGATTGAGCGTTCTGAGTCATTCACAAACGAAACAGTGATTACTCCTTTATCCGCCCTTTTTTTAATTCTTGGCTCTCTCGTTATTGTTATTGCATCTTATCTAAGGATAATGCAGGATTTAAAAATTGCTGTCAGACTGAAATCCGAAAAAGAAAAGAGTGAGATTGAAACAAAAACCATTCTCGAAACTGCACCCTACGCTGTAATCACAACCGATGAAAATGGAATTATTATAGGTTGGAATCCGAAAGCTGAATTGCTTTTCGGCTGGAAAGAAAAAGAAGTGTCCGGAAAAGCACTGACTGAAACAATTATTCCGGAGAGGTTACGCAGACAGTATGAAGGAGGAATAAGCCATTTTTTAAAAACCGGCAAAGAACCTGCTATTAATAAAGCGATTGAACTGCAGGGACTAAGGAAAGATAAAACAGAAATTCCTGTTGAACTCAACATTTCCGAGGTAAAAATTAATAACACATATACATTTATCGGTTTTATTCAGGATATTTCAGTTCGCAAAAAAGCAGAAGAAAGTATCGCTAAAAAATCCCGCCAACTCATGGAAGCGCAGAAATTGGCACATATAGGAAGTTGGGAGTGGGATGTAAAGAATAATAAAATCGAATGGTCGGATGAACTATACAGAATATATGGAATTATCCCGCAAGCGGTTGAAGCTGGTAGTGAAAGTATCCTGGACATTGTTGACCCGGACGACAGAGAATATGTGAACCGGATTGTGCAACAGGCTGTAAAAGATCAGCAGCCTTTTAATTTCTTTTATAAGATTATTCGTCACGACGGAGAAGTTCGCGTCCTCAATGCAGCAGGAAAGGTATCTGTTGATGAAAATGGCAATACGACCACAATGTCAGGAACCGCGCAGGATGTTACGGAGCAGAAAAAACATGAAGCTTTTCTTCTAAACAGACAGGAACGATTTTTTAAAATCTTTGAGAACAATCCTATTGCAATGACTTTTGGTGAAATAGGATCCAACAAAATCCTATATGCCAACACTCTTTTTTACAATTCCTTCGGTTATACTGCTGAAGAAGTGATCAATCATTCTTCAGAGGAATTAAATTTAATATCAGATGAAGAAAACCAAAGATTGATCCCGATTATACTTGGTCAACTGGAGGAGACCCGGTCTGTTGAGGAGTTAAGAGATCTGCCCATTGAGGAAACAGCAAAATTGTTGACGATTCTGAAAGAGAAAATAATGGAAAACGGCTTCGAGGTTCAATATACGAGAAAAGACGGTAGTACATTCGATGCTAATGTTTTTTACCAACTAATAAATATTGAAGGGAATATATATGCTGTTACCTCTTATCAGGACATCACAGAGAAAAAAAAGACGGCGAAGCTTATTGAAGAGCAAAATAATGATTTAATTAAAATTAACAAAGAGCTGGAATCATTCAATTATGTTTCGAGCCACGACTTGCAGGAGCCACTGAGAAAAATCCAAACCTTTGCCTCCCGCATTCAGGAATCTGAACATCAAAATTTATCGGACAGGGGTAAAGATTATTTTAACCGTATTCAGAAGTCTGCGGCGTACATGCAAAACCTCGTCAAAGATTTACTTGCCTTCTCCAGAATAAATTTTGTTGATAAAAAATTTGAGTGTACCGATCTTCGTACGCTTGTGAAGGAAGTTGAAAATGAATTTCGTGAAAGTATCGATGAAAAACATGCCATCATTGAGATAGGAGAAATGTGCAGCGCCGCCATTATTCCATTTCAATTTCACCAGCTCATGACTAACCTCATCGGCAACTCACTCAAATTTACAGCACCCGGAATTACACCCCGTATTCAGATAAAGAGTGTCCTTGTTAAAGGTAGTAAAGTTAAAGAAGTTACGCTTTTACCGGCAGTCACCTATTGCCATATTACAGTTTCAGACAATGGGATTGGTTTCGAACCTGAATATGACAAATCGATATTTGAAGTTTTCCAGCGATTGCATACCAAAGAAAAATACAGCGGCACGGGAATCGGGCTTGCTATTGTTAAAAAAATTGTAGATAATCATTACGGAATTATCACTGCAACAAGTCAGTTGAATAAAGGAGCCACCTTCAATATTTATATTCCAACGGATAGAAAGTAATAAATTAATTATAGACTGCGAGAGAATGGTACTTTACATCAATTACGACGTAGGCATGGTTTGCAGAAAAGTTCTGCAGGAGCAATTGGATCGCCTTAACCTTGAATATTCAATAAAGGGTTTTGGTGAACTTGAAATAAAAGAGACCCTTTCGGAGGCTAAACTCGAACAACTTAATGCGGGTTTCAATAGTTATGGAATTCGAATTGTTGAGGATCAAAAAAGTGTACTTGTTCAGAAAATAAAATCTGTATTGTTGGAAATGATCTATTCGGACGAAAAACTACCGAGTTCAAAAGTATCAAATTATTTGGTTGAAAAACTAAATCATAGTTATGGTTATATCTCGAATCTTTTTTCCGCAGTAACATACACCAGTATCGAAAATTTTATTATCCTTCAAAGAATTGAACGTGCCAAGCAGTTAATTACGGCGGGTGAATTAAGTTTAACTCAAATTTGCTGGAAGTTGCAATATAGCAGCACTGCTCACTTCAGCAATCAATTTAAAAATGTAACAGGCTTAACGCCCACGGCTTTTCAACGAATCATAACAAAAAGACGGGAAATAGTTATGTCGAAGGAATAGAAAATCCCGAACTTGCGCTCTTTAATTTGATTTAATAAAATCCTGAAATAATAATATAAATGCGAAGCGAATTAACCCGTATTTTACTTGCTGATGATGATGAAGATGATCGTATTATTTTTAAAGACGCTTTCGCTGAAATTAAAATAAAAACCTTCATTCAGACAGTTAACAATGGTATTGAATTAATGGAACATCTGAATCAGCCCGATCTTCTCATCCCCCACATTCTTTTTCTTGATCTTAATATGCCCCGAAAAAACGGAATCGACTGTTTAAAGGAAATGAAGCAAATTGATCGTTTAAAAGACATGGTTGTCGCAATATATTCTACCTCGGCATCAGAAGAAAACATTGAAGAAACATTTGTGTTTGGTGCTAATATTTATATAAATAAGCCAAGCGATTTTGAAACACTTAAAAAAGTATTGTCAGAAGTAACCGTTATTAATTGGCAATACCGCACATCAGCTTTGAACCGCGATAATTTTCTTCTGCGCATCTGATTCCGTTTAACGGATTTTTCTTTTGTTGGAAAGTGGAAACTTTACAGCATTTTCATGAAGTTATGTAATAGATTTCGGACAAAGGCAACGCAACTTTGTCGTACGGAAAGATTTGGAAAAGGTCGTGAATGAGAAGACCGATGCAATCTCCGGAGACAAAAGTTGATTTTAGATTAATGTCACTCTAAACCCAAAAAACAATGAAAAGAACAGCCGCAGTACTCATGATTTTCACCGCCACAAACTTCCTTATGATCTTTGGGTGCAGCTCACCCTCCGAAAAAGTTGAAACTGCAAAAGAAAATGTAAAGGAAGCAAATAAAGATTTAGATAAAGCGAACGAAGCCTATCTTACTGATATTGAGAATTACAGAAAAGAAACAGCCGAGAAGATTGCTGCCAATGATAAAAGCATAGATGAGTATAATGCGAAGCTGGAAAAAGAAAAAAACAGTATCACGGCAGAATATAAAAAGAAAATGGCTGAATTGGAGCAAAAAAACGAAGCGCTCAAGAAAAAAATGAAAGAATACAAAGCGGAAGGAAAAGAGCAATGGGAAACATTTAAATCCCAATTCAATAAAGAGATGGAGGATCTTAAGAAAGCCTTCAAAGATCTGACAGCTAAAGATAAGGATGTTAAATAAAAATTTCACGTACTAAAAATTTAAACATGAACTCAGATCAATTATTCGCGCCAGGGTATCACCTCTATATCGTTGATAAAAATCCGGTTCTCATGGAAGGGCTCCGAAATTATCTGATAAATAGATTTGGAGCACTCTTCAATACTTCTACATTTCCTACGG
>JAHEYM010000202.1 GCA_023251595.1 Bacteroidota bacterium | reverse complement strand
CAGGTTCAGCCATCGCGGGACTCATGCAAATGAAAGATCAACTCACTGAAAAAGATGTGGTGGTGGTGATATTTCACGATCATGGCTCACGATATCTTGCCAAGATATTCAACGATGACTGGATGCGCGACAAGGGCTTCTTCGACAAGAAAGGACTTACTGCAAAAGATCTTGCTTCAGGAACCGGTCACGTCGGACTCATCACCCTCGAATCGACCGATAAAATTTCTGATGCATTAAAATGGATCACCGAACAAAACATTTCTCAGTTTCCGGTCACAACGGATGGAA
Source organism: Bacteroidota bacterium (assembly GCA_023251595.1). Lineage (GTDB taxonomy): Bacteria > Bacteroidota > Bacteroidia > AKYH767-A > JABDAW01 > JAHEYM01. Next base: position 6,847 of record JAHEYM010000202.1, on the reverse strand, counting down.
GAATTGTTGGCTCTGTAAGTGAGAATTTAATCTTCAGCAAAATCATTCAGGACCCGACCATTAAGGATAAACCTGTTTCAACCATTATGGAAGAAGCATTTCCTTTTGTAGATTCAACAACCCCAATCGACGCGCTCTCCGAAATGATTGATGAATCGCATCCTGCGGTTTTGGTAAAAGACTTCAAACAAGATAAAACTTACATCATCACCCGCCACGACTTGGTGCAAGCACTGGCAAGATAGACTTTACCGTCCGGAAAACACTAGGGATCCTGCATCATCGCATTATAAGTGTTGGCATTAATATGCTTGTCCAACGCGATGATGCAGGATGACAGCGCTCTTCATTACAGGGGCTGGAAGGGGATGCGCGCTAAACAGATTTATATTCTTCACGGTAGAAGCGCGCGTCCCCTTCCAGCCCACCACCAAACCCGATGAACGTGGCGTTGTCATCCTACCGTTCGCGTTGAATAAATTTAATAATAGCATACCTTATTGCGCGATAAGGTAGGATCCCTTCAGAATACCGGACGGTAACCTCTTCCGAAGATGCGTTATGAGAAATTAATGAAATAACCTCATGAATCCAACCCGCTCCCAACTTTTGTCCCTGCGACTGGAATAGCACTACTGAATTACCACCTTCCCTCTCTTTTCTCCTCCCCATTTGGGGAGTTTGGGTGGGGTTGAGAGGGACCGAGGGTGAGGGTCTATGATGTTATAAAAATACATCCCCTTCCTCCACCCCGAAACATCAATATCTGTATATATACTATTTATTGTTTGCCGATAAATCGTTCTGCCCAACGCATCGGTAAATTCTATCTCCGCATCTTTCTTCTGGTCGTTTTTTATATGTATAGTTGAGGAAGTGGGGTTGGGGAAGAGGGAGAATTGGTTGATTAGATATTGAATATTGGAGATCTGAGTTGAAAGACTACATGTATCAACATAATTTCCTCCTGCCCATTTTGCGATATATTGAATGCTGTCACCACTTATTGTCCAGAATCCGCCTCCGATAAATAAAGTGTCGTGGTAGAATTCAAGAGCACCAATTACGTTATCAAAGGACCCGCCTAAAGCACACCATTCTGAACCATTCCATTTAGCAATATATTGCGCCGGAACTCCCCCCGCTGAAATAAAATCTCCACCCACGTATAATTCATTATTATGAATGCGCATGCTCTGAACCTGACCGTAAATCCCACCCATTCCTCCACCAACATCCGACCAAGCAGTACCATTCCATTTTGCAATATAATTGCCGGGATTACCTTGTGCCACCGTGAAAAGTCCACCAACATATAATTCTCCATTATATACTTGAAAACAATTTACACCGGAAATGCTACCCACAATTCCATTCCCAACCTGTGACCAATGTGTCCCATCCCATTTGCCAATTTCTCGTATCGGGGGATAAGAGCAGAACATATTACCTCCCATATAAAGCTCACCATTGTATTCTGAAATACAGGTGGCGTTGCCGAAGAACCATTGAGTAGTATCGATTGCACTCCAATTCGATCCATCCCATTTTGCAATTAAACTGGCATTGATCCCGCCTATTGAATCAAAAGAACCGCAAGCATATAATTCATTATTATAGACATATACTTCATCGCTACCATAATTACTACCTAGAGGATGCCATGAACTACCATCCCATGATTGGATTCCGCAACTTCCGGCAATAATCAAATGATTCTGATATTTAACCATACTATAAATTTGCCAACCAGGACAAGGATTAGATAGCGTATCCCATGTCGCTCCATTCCATACTATAATTGGATTAAGATTACCATAAGATTGCATTCCAACGTATAAATAATTTGAATCACTAAATAAAGTTCGAACATCCCTTGGTAAATCATTTCCGACATTAGTCCAATTCTGAGCTTCGCAAACACTGTTCAAAGTCAGAAAAAAGGACGTAACAATTAAATGATACATCTTTAGTTTCATGGCTTTATCTTTGTTTAAAAATTTTCCGGTTGATTATTTTCTTGTTTGTTTGGATTTTAACGAAATACATTCCATTGGAATAATTTGATAAATCAAGGATGGATTTGAATATATTATTGGAATTGCAATAATGCTTTTCAAAAAGTTTTGCACCGTTTAAAGAACTTATTGAAATTGTAAGGTCAGAAACTTCCGGAAGGAAGATCGAAAGGGAAATATCACTCGATGTTGGATTTGGAGAAATCAAAACATCAACAGAATCAACCTTAACCAAATTAGATTTAGAATATGTTGTTAGTATAACTGGTTCTCTGAATCGAGTCATGAAAGCATCGTTTGATCCTCCCTGAAATGTATTCCAAACATCTGGATTTGTGCAACAAGAAATCGGATTTGAAAATGGAGGTATCGGCCAGTTAAAAAAAGAATTCCCAACGGTAGTTGTAGTACCGGTGATGTACCAGAATTTTTCGTCCGGATAATTTGTTAAATCAGGGTTCTGATAAACACATATAGAATGTGCTATATCATCCACCGTTGCATCATTGTTATTTCCAAAATAAGTGCTGTATTGTCTTGTGTTATTATTATCAAAATAACCTAACAGAACATCATCAGATACTGATGAATTATCAGTTTGATCATAATATAAAGAAGGGTATTGGTTGTAATAAATATCGGTAGTAGATCCATTAATACTCCCCGTACTCCCCGTGAAATAAAGCGCGTCATTTTTACCACAGTATAACGAAAGGATTTTATCATAATTATTGCCGCCATAATATGTTCCCCAATAAAATTCACCATTTGTTGTAAATTCAGCAAGAAATGCATCACCACTACCTCCATATAGAGGATTCCCCCACGAATCCTGTTTAAAATAATTTGCAGAATTATTCCCGTTATTACACTGAGGAAAATTTCCACCAGTTGGAAGTACGCAGTTACAAACCGGATAGCAACCAGAACCTGAGCTCGTAGTAGAACCACCTATATATATATCATCATTACTATTTGCAACAATTGCCCGTCCGAAATCATCTCCACTGCCACCGTAATATGTGCCCCAATCCTGAACATACTGAGGTGGTGAGCCGGCAGTCCATATAAAACGACCGACAAATGCGTCATAGCCACCATTATTTGAACTTTGATTATAAGCGTACGGGAGACTTGTGTTGAGTGCCACTAACGGAAAACCTGAACTGCTTTTCGTGCCACCCGTTACAACTAAGTCGTGATGATTATCAACAGCAAGACTTAGAATTTCATCTTCATCATTACCTCCAAAATATGTACTCCAAAGAAGGACGCCATCTTTGTCAAACTGAGCAATAAATCCATCACTCCCCCCCCCTCCATAACTATGCGTTGTGTTGTCAAATGCGCTAGTAGAATTGCATTGAGGAAAACCTATCGGACTGTCGGATGGACGAACGCAGGTATGAGAATCATACGAAGCGGTTGAAGTCATTCCACCCATAAAAATAATGTTTGGATTATTCCGATCGTATGCTATAGTAAAACAAGTTTCCGTTCCCGCACCACCAAAGTATGTTGCCCAAATGGGAAAGGAGGGAGCGAATCCACCTGTAGCGTTGTCAAGTTGAATAATAAATGCATCTGCTCCACCACCTAAATAATTTTGGAAATATTGAGCACCAACTAAAGTATTGTTGTGTGTCGGCAAGTCAGAACTTTGCGTATTACCCACAACATATAAAAACCCCGATTCGCCCGCCCCAAATGAGGCTATTCCAATTCCTTCGTCAAATGCTGATCCACCGTAGAATGTTGACCACCGAAGTTGATCCCCGATAGTGGGGCTTGGATAGGGTTGTTTTGCGGAACGGAACTTAGATATGTAAACATCCCAATTTAAATGATTATTATATTGCATTGCATTAAGTCTTGGAAAAACTGAACTGTTCGTTGTTCCAGTCCAATATGAATTACCGTCAGCATCGGTTGCGACACCTCGACCATTTTCATCACCAGCACCCCCAAAATATGTTGACCACTCAACATTGCCTGGTGTAGGCATGCCTTGCACTTGGGGGTGCCTCTGCATCTGCACCACCAACGGCTTACTCGAATCATAACTTCCCAGATGAAATTTAATATTATTCGTCCCAGAAGAATAATAAGTTGGTGTGAAACCCACCGCTACGCGGTTTCCATAATTGTCGATCTGATAGGCAGTAGGAACCGCATGACGGAAAATTCCCCAATGACTTACCAAATCCAATTCTCCGCCTGAGGTAATATTTACCGAATCGGCTCCATGAAATTTTAATTCTATATCGGCAGTGTCCCCGCCGGGTTTTATTATTATATAATATTTTAATCCGTCAGAATTTCCTGAAAATAAAACATCAATATCATTTGCCACTTTATGATATAAAATTCTTTCATACCCATAAACACCTGTTATTCCAGTGGGGCATTGTGGTAAAAAATAATTCAAATATCCTTTGTCTAATTTATCTGAGCCGTACGGAACAATGCCATTATTTCCCCGACCAAAAGTTAAATCAATTCTCTGCAAAGTGTCGGCATGGGTTGCGGAGTCGGGCTTGGAAGAAAATACATAACTAATCGTATCCTCCAGAAAATAATTTTGCGGATAAGTATGAAGCGTATAATATTTTACCGCAGTGCTAACACTATCACGTGTATCCATTATCTGTCCGCGGTTCGGATAAAATATAGAATTGCTTGTAACCGCTTCTGTATCGGGGGGCACCACAAAATCGTGCATGGAATAAGACAAAGTCACATACACGAATTTAGACCCTGTCCAAGATTGTCCGGTTACATATACATGTGTACTATCTACCGAAATATCTGAAGCAACATCATCACCATGTCCGGAACCATCGTAGGTTTCTTTCCATAATTCTGCGCCTGAGCTATTATAACATATAGTGAGATAATCGGAGTTCGGAGTATTATGTGTTGAACCTGTTACATATAAATTATTATTGTATTTACTCCATACACAATTATATGCGTAGTCAGTATAATGAGCATCTCCGTCAAAACGTTTCACCCATAATTGATTTCCGGCACTATCATATTTAATTGTTGCCCAATCTGCCGATGATGTTGGTGAAATGCTTTGACCTGTTACATATACATTCCCCATCGTATCGACACAAATTGCATTGGCAATATCGTCGAGATTCGCATAATTATATCCGCGATTCCATATTACATTTCCGGCGGTATCCATCTTAATGGTTTTATAATCATAATTACCGCCCGAACTCATTGAACCACCCGTAAAATATATATATCCGTTTTTATCAACCGTAAGTGCTTTCGCTGCATCTAAACCATAACCTGCTCCGGTTATTCTACTCAAATATACTTGAGTTCCTGTGGTATCATAAGAAACAGTTGCATAATCCCAGTTGGTGCTACTTGTCTGACTTCCCCCCGTTACAACTATCTTATCCCCGTCTAAGGCAATTTGATATGCAACATCATTAAAGCCCACGTAGTCGTAAGTGGTAGCCCACAACTGACTCCCGGCAGTATCGTATTGAAGTGTCACATAATCGACCAAATTTGCAAATCCTCCGAAGGTTGCTCCTGTAACATACACCCGATTGTTTTTAACGACGATGTCTGCACCTGCATCGTACGATGAACCTGCACCATTATATGTAGAGACCCATTTTTGATTTCCTGAACTGTCGTATCTCATTACGATCAAATCATAATTATTTGCAGACGAAATATAGGAAAATCCTGTGAGGTAAACATTTGTTTCATTTGCATCGAGCGTAAGTTTAACCGCCTGATCGCGATGATATCCCGATCCGGTATAATATGATGTCCAAACAGTATCTCCATATTTATCATATTTCACCAATGCTATATCGGCACCAGTCGCCGTATCGAGATTAAATCCAGCCACATAAACATTACCTTTTCCATCTTTAACAGATGGGTTGGGCATTATGGTGTCTTGTGTAGCAAAGCTTTTTGCCCAATCTAACAAAACTGCTTCCTGAGCTTGAGATTTTTGCATGAATGACAGATTGAGTAAGAGAATAAAGAAAAAGGGAATCGAAATTCCCCTCCTGGGAGGGGCAAGGGGTGGGTTTTTATCAGCTATACATTGTATAGTGGGGGGTGATTTGTAAAGGAGTCGTTTTTCCCGCTGTGCGGGAGTTCACTTCGTTCAACATGGGGAGGGTTTTTTTGAAGATTTAACTTAAAATTAGAGATACGAATATACGGATTTTTTGAGAAGTCAAGAAAAATGTCTAAAACCATTCAAATTCGGCAAGTCAAGCTTTAAATCGCACATTTTGAATCCTGAGTTGGCAACTGATGCTCTGAGTTGCACAGTTTGGATTCTGAGTTGCACATTTTGAGTTCTGAGTTGCACATTTTGAGTCCTGACTTGGCAATTGAAAGCTCTGAGTTGCACATTTTGTGTTCTGACTTGGCAAGTGAAGCTCTGAGTTGCACAGTTTTGATTCTGACTTGGCAAGTGAAGCTCTGAGTTGCACAGTTTGGATCCTGACTTGGCAAGGATATCACAAAAAAAACCCGTCTAGCCTAGGGCTAGACGGGAATCGCCAAAAGTAAGAACCTCTCAGAACAATGACCCGTGTGTGTATCTGTTAAGTTCGGCGATACTGCTTTCAAAAGTGAACCCGTTATTCACAATGAAATAGTTGTTTTTATCTGCGGTGTAGTTGTAGGCGAATTTTGCAAGATCCATTTTACTTGATTCGAAAGTCATCATATTCATAAGCTCAAGAACTTGTTGTGAAGTGACACCTTTTTTCTCGATCGCCTGTTTCGCGATTTCCATTTTGGTATCCTCGAACCATTTGTCAGCGATGATT